>WFSU01000090.1 GCA_015485845.1 Nitratifractor sp.
CCATCGTTGTTCTCATCAACATAAAGTTTCACCTCGGTATGTTCCATCAACGAATTGTCTACTTTTTTGTACACCTTCCCAGAGACAGTCAACGTAGAGAGCAAGCCAATGTCCAGATGGCGGTACTGCTGATTGAGATTGAGCGTTTTTGTATCTGTAATACCCTCTGCATCAGCATCACTATCCTTTTTTATGTTACTACCGGCATGCTGGGCGGTAAAGGTATAGTAGTCAGGAATAGTCACTTTCACCTTATAGGGGGTATCTTCCGTCAACTCTTCAAAGATGTATTTACCGTCCGAATCCGTGACAGTATTGTTGAGTTCACTGTCATCCGATCCATCAAGCAACTTCACAGTCATGCCGGCAGCTCCCGGTTCATTATTGTCCTGCTTGCCGTCCGCATCATAATCAAGCCAGACAAAATCACCCAACAAAGTAGTCGGCACAAAAGCACTGACATGGTTGGAAAGTGTCGGTAGTGACACTCCCTGAGCAAATGCAGAGGTCGTATTGGTGTAGACATCTCCCTTCTTATTGTCGTGAGGTGTCAACTGAATCTTGAAGGCGCACGTAGCATCCGCTGGAAGATCCGGGCCGGTCAATCGTACTGCCGTTACATTGGCATCACTATAGCCACAACTGTTATCCGGACCGTTTTCATCACCCTCGCACCATACGGTATCTCCACCGTCCTGATTGCTTGCGGCTGTCGGAGCGATATCGATCTGGTGAGGATCACGATCGGTGTAATACCATGTTACTCCGTTCTCACATGCCTCCAAGCCTGTTGCTTTGGCAAATGCAAGTGTTCCGTGATATGAGGTCGGAAGCTTGCGGCGAATTTTGACTTTGGTTGAAGCGACCGTAAAGGTAAATCCTTTGCCCCGTCCACTTCCACCGTCACCATTAAACGGTAGAATATCGATCATGTCTACATCCGTCAGGTTCACCGCCGAACCGTTTCGTGCATACGACGTGTATTCGATTGGATCTTGATCCTCTTCCCGAAAAGGGGTATTAACCTCTTTGGTGATGAACAGATAGGCTGGGATATTGACCGTGACGTTCCGATTTGCTTTACGGATATTGGGCGTGCTGGTATCCGTCGGTGCCGAGATGATAGTATACGTATGTGCCGTCCCCTTAGGTGTCGAAGCGGAAACGACAAACTGGTATTCAATATCAGGCAAAGCTTCATTGGCAGTACGTGTCCCCAAATCCCAGATCAGAATCTGATTGTCAGCAGTACAGGTTGTTTTGAGGGGGTCATCCGCCTCCAGGTCGTCACACGTACCAAATACGGGATCTCCAATGCTACCGCTTCCTACGACATACATGAGCCCTTTGTCCAACATTTCTGTAATCTTAACATCACTGGTCTCAGGATTTTCGGCATCCGTGGTGAAGGTCGAACTGATATCCACAGTCACGGTATCGGCCGGCTCGACGATCGAGGTGGAGAGCTCTTTGGTTGTACGTACCTTGGCACGCACCATCACTGCCCGATCTGCCCGATAGTTTCCACCTGTTGCAGGATTGGGATACGCATTGAGTATGCGGGTGGCACCTTTCCAATGGTCATCGTCATCACCATACAGAACCGTATCGTACAGCGCGGCATAGTTGACCAGGTTGGTACCACTTGGGATCACGTTGTCGGACAAATCCGAACTGCGTGCTTTGAGATTGATAGCAAATTGGAGCGAATGATGCGCCGGCAATCCAGCATTATCGGGAAAGCGAACACGTACTTTTGTAATGGCACCATGGTTTCGGGCTTCTGTTGTCGTGCCGTACCAAACAAGCTCTGCATCGCTACACTCGGTGACTACCGCATTTTCATTGTTCTGAGTCAAGTCCGGAGGCCATGCTTCAGCTACGTAACCGGTAGCATATTCGACGATAGGATTCAGGTCGCTTCCACTGATAATTCTGACGGCGTCACCCTCATGCCCATCTCTGTCGACGACATCATAAAGGTTGGTATCCATGACATCACAGACAACTGTGTTATTGAAGTCCTTATTCCCGCCATTGCTGTACGCCAACCAGGCAGCGAAGGAACGATCGGGGGTTAAAACACCGTCCGCACTGTAAAATCCATTGGTCGTATCCGGCAAATGGGTGATATTATCTACTCCATTAGCAAAATACTTGCTAAACGAACCACTGGTATAACCAGGGCCTCGGTAGATCAAAGGGACGATGACACTGTTGTCCTTGGTGCTCTCGGCTTCATCATCGAAGTTGGACTGCCCGGAAATGGAATCCGGATCGAAGCTTGTCAGTGTGTTATTGGTATCCAGTTCATTGCTGTCATTTCCGATGCCTCCGGCATTTTTCACATCGTCTTCCGGGACAAAGATATCGATCACACCAGAGGCAATCGGCATGCGTGTTTTTGGGATGATCCCCCCATTGGCATACAGTGTTGGTACATGCTCCAATGACGCATCGATCCCAGTATAGTCAATCGTAATGTTCTCTCCAGCATTAGCCTGACTACATTCTACATTCAAATCCGCCTGACGTGACGCAACACTTTTCTCCGGTTCGTCACTGTGATACCAGGGATACGGCTGAGAGCCCCCTTCGGCACCGGACACGGAACAGCCGATGAGTTTCGCATGGGAAGAGACGTGCGATACATCATCGGTAAAATGCAGAGCAAAATCTTTGCCCAGTGCTTCATTTCCCAGTACGGGAGACGTCGTGTCCTCTTCGCCCGCCACTTCATCGGCTTCGAGGAGATAGGCATAACGGATGATATACCCGGTGACCCCATCCACGGTTTGCTTCTCACGCGTTGAGACATGCGCTTTCTGAATATTCCACATAGGCTTGGCCGTTACTGTCAGCTCGTAGCCATCCGTATCGTCGGTTTTGGTCTCAAGCCCCTCACTCGAAATGGAAAAGCTGATGACCCCGGTTTTCAAGTTATTCGGTGCTGATCCTTTGACTTTGACATAAAACGGAGAATCTTCTGAATGCGAAATAGAGAAGTCATCATCCCGCACACAGGTCAGTGTCAACCCATCTTCAGAAATGGAAGAGCCATCCGAACAACTGGAAGGAAGCTTGTCCCAGGCCAGGTAATTCTTACCGTCAAACGAGGGAAGTGTTGAACGCAATGTAACCGGATTGTTCACTTGTGTGGCATTCCAACCCACGATAATCTCAAACAAATCGTTTGTACGCACGATCAAGTCTCCAGTATAATAGTCGTCCGTTTCATCGTTGGTTCCATTATTGTTATACCCCGGATCGCCAGACATATCGCACCCCGGCTCGATATTGTCGTTGGTATTGTTCTGATCACAGATGACGCGTCCGTTGACCTTATTCCCCGTGACGCTGAAGCCCGCATCACCATACAGCCCTCCTGTCTGACCGAACTTGGTCACAATACTGATGACGCTCTGAGCATGAAGAAACCCTCCGAGTAGTATCAGTGTTGTTGCGATTGATTTTATTGTCAAACGATGCATTTTGTTGCCTTTGCACATAAGATAACGGGGTAGAACTCAAACGGTTCCCGACACCCAAACAGAGAATTATACTAATGAATTGTCAAGAAAATGTCAATACATGCATACTGTATAGTATATGATTTTCAATCCCTTATGCAACTGTGTACAGACCTATGATAAAATATGGCAGGAAAACGCTTTTACCAATCACTATACAAAGTATAATTAGGAAGCATTATGTCTCATGCAATCACACTGGCGCATTCCCCGGATGCTGACGATATCTTCATGTATTACGCCATCGCCTTCGGTTGGGTCGATACCCTCGGACTGACCTTCGACAACATCGGCCTGGACATCGAAACCCTCAATGTTGAAGCCCTCAAAGGCACCTACGATGTGAGTGCCATCAGTTTCGGGATGTACCCACTCATCCGGGACGACTATGCCCTGCTGCGCACAGCGGTAAGCTTCGGTGAAGGGTACGGACCCAAACTTATCAAGCGCAAAAACGAACCCCTCAAGCGGAGATTCAAAGTCGCCCTCTCGGGTAAACATACCACCAACGCCATGCTCTTCCGAATCTATTACCCCGAAGCCCGCCCGGTCTATATGGACTTTCTCGAGATCGAACAGGCGGTTCTCGACGGTACCGTCGATGCCGGAGTGCTGATCCACGAATCGATCCTCGATTTTGACCCTCGCCTCGAGGTCGAAAAAGAACTCTGGGATATCTGGGTCGAACTGGCCGGCGAAGGACTCCCACTGCCGCTGGGCGGCATGGCGATCCGCCGCAGCCTCCCCCTCAACCGCGCCATCGACATCGAAAATATCCTCATCGACGGCGTCCGCGTTGCCAACGACCGCAAACAAGAACTCTGCGCCCGCCTCGAAGCCGACAACCTCGTCCGCATC
This sequence comes from Nitratifractor sp., assembly GCA_015485845.1. Classification (GTDB taxonomy): domain Bacteria; phylum Campylobacterota; class Campylobacteria; order Campylobacterales; family Sulfurovaceae; genus S017-3. The sequence goes on from WFSU01000090.1 coordinate 4,389, forward strand.
TCCGACAAAATGCTCGAAAAATATCTCGATATGTACGCATCCGAAGCATCCGTAGAGCTCAGTCCCCTTCAGATCCAAGCACTTGATACACTCTATAAGATAGGATTTGAACATGGCATGTGGGAATATCCCATCAAAACAGAGGATTATTTGATACCAAGAGAGTATGAAGAATTACGGAAGAATTAGCAACAATGAAGTTCAATACCCTCGGCTATACCTCAAAGGATATAGACTTACGAGAGAATTACGTTGCCATTATACCTAAAAATAGAATATTTTTCAAGGGTTTTAGATGGACGCTCTTTTGATACAGCAATATATTAGTCAAAAAAGATTTGGGAAATACGTATCTTTAGATGATTATGAAAAAAACTTATATCTCTCCAAGCACTACTACATCCCTTTATCCATTTTGGAAGTAAGTCTGAGAAATGCCATCAATCATGCTTTTGATAAGCTATATGGTGCCGGTTGGCTCATCCATGAAGCACAATTTTTACAAAGAGATCAGTTGAAAAAGATTTCCGATGCCAAAGCTAAAATCAAATCTCGAAACGAATATTTAACCAAAGATAAACTCGTAGCAGAGCTTTCTTTTGGTTTTTGGGTTAACCTTTTTAAATCTTCTTACAACAACCAAATGAGAATCAATACACTCAGACAAATTTTCTCAAATTTGCCTCCTAAAAAAGAACAATTAGTTTCTCGAAAAGAGATATTCCAAGCGCTCAACCACATTCGTAATTTTAGAAACAGAATATTTCACCACGAAAGAGTTTTTGGTAAACCAGAATTCCAAAATATAGAACAAGATATCAATCAAATTTTGTGCTATTTGCACAAAGATATTTTAGCCTTTTCAAAAAGAGTAAACCATGTACGATAAAACCATCGATTTCTCCAAATATTCCAGTATTAAAATCGGACAGCCTGCCGAGGTACTCATGATTGAAAAAAGCGACCCCGTCCCCCACGATCACACCATCATCGGCGGAGCCAACAATCTCCTCATCTCCCCGACACCTCCGCCGCTGATGATGCTGGGCAAAGATTTCGCCTACATCCGCCAAACCGAGGGGTTGCTGGAAATCGGTGCAGCGATGCCCAGCGGGCGGATCGTCAGCTATGCGAGGAGGCATGATCTGAGTGGTTTTGAGTTTATGAGCAAGCTTCCCGGCACCCTTGGGGGCATGCTGGCAATGAATGCCGGACTCAAAGAATATGAAATCTTCAACGATCTTCACTCGGTGAAGATTGGAGGAAAATGGGTAAACAAAAACGACATCGAGCACGGCTACCGCTTCGCGCATCTTGGGGGCGTAGCAACCGCTGCCCGTTTTGCCATCCGGCACGGTTATGACCGCGATCTGGAACAGCAACTCAAAGCACTTCGCTCCAATCAGCCCAGCGATCCGAGTGCCGGATCGGCGTTTAAAAACCCTCCGGGAGACTCTGCCGGACGCTTGATCGATGCAGCCGGACTGCGTGGCAAGCAGATAGGCAACATGGCCTGGAGCCCGATCCATGCTAATTTCCTCGTCAATCTCGGCGGCGGCACCTACGAAGAGGCCGTCACCCTGATCGAACTGGCCAAACATGAGGTTGAAAAGCAGTTTGGAGTTAAATTGGAAAAAGAAATACGCATCTTATAAAATCTGCCAAAATTCCTCACTCCTAACTCCTAACTCCTCACTCGCGCACCGCGCGCACCCTACCCCCAATCCTGATCCCGCTCTCCATGTCGATGTTTCTCTTTTTTGTAGGTGCTCTTGTTTTTGAGTTTTTGGAGGCGGTTGAGATTGCTCATCTCGGCTTCATGGATCTCGGCATAGCGGGCATCATCAAACCCTTCGGATTGCGTATCCATGTGCAAACGTTCGATGTAGGCTTGTGTCTGCTGCATGTATTCCGAGTCCATCCGGGGCGCTTCAAGCTTGGACAGTTGCCTCATCATTTCATCCAGTTTTGCAGCAAACTTTTCGTCGGTCGTCTCTTCATTTCGCAGCAAGCGAAAAAGATTTTTGGTAATTTTATCAAGAAAAGCGATGTACTTCTGTCGCTGATATTTCTCGATCTGTTTTGCCGTGTATCGAGCCATTAACACTACTGACGAAGCGTAATGGGCGTCCCGACACGCACCATCGACCACAATTCCCGCATCCCGCTGTTGGTCAGTGCCACGCATCCGTCTGTCCAGTCTTTGGACAGTGTGTATGCGTCCCCGTGTCCGTCTGCATTCCAATGGGGCTGGCCGTGTACCGTGATCAAACTTCCCGGATTGACTCCGGCAGCTTTGGCTCGAGCGACATCAGAGGCGTTCGGGTATGAGATCGTCATTGCCATGTACTTGATTGCATGACAACGCTTATTGATGATTCGATACGTGCCAATCGGAGTACGCTTGTCCCCCTGCTTCACCTTGGGTCCCTGATAATCATTGGCGCCCAAAGATACCGGGAACGTTTTAATTACTGATCCGCCGCGATAAAGATACATTTTACGGTCGGACTTGTCTACGACAATACTGTCCGCTATTACACCGCCCATCGGTTGCGAACAGCTCCCGCTGTAGGTACCGCCACGTGTACCGCCCGGAGCAGAAGGGCCACACCCCGACAAAAACCATACCATTGCCACAGCCAATACGAGCGTTATTTTGTTTGTCATAATATTCCTTACTATATTTTTAACTTATGAGATTGTACCATAGAAAGGTGTAGGGAATGTTTGATGAGGGGAAAACAGAAAGAAGAAATAGTGAGGCGGGAGAACGAGATAAGGTGGGTATAACATCTCAGTCGGGTACCATGACCCGACAAGAATATTAGGCCAGTGCTGCTTTGGCGGCGGCAATCGCCTCATCATAATTCGGTTCTTCCGTTACTTCAGGAACCACTTGCTTGTACGTTACTTTGCCATCTTTGCCGACTACGAAGATCACGCGGGCACAGAGACCTGCCAGAGGGCCATCGGCGAGAAGAACCCCGTAGGCATTGGCGAAGTCTTTGTTGCGGAAGTCCGAGCAAACTTTGATGTTGTCCACACCAGCCGCACCACACCAGCGTGCAGCGGCAAAAGGGAGATCCTGAGAAACGGTGACGACCTCTACCCCATTAAGCTTCGCAGCTTCGACGTTGAATCGGCGTGTTTCTGCATCACAAGTAGGGGTATCCAGAGAAGGGACAGCCGAAATGAGCTGTACCTTCCCCTCGCCGCCTACTGTCTCGTTTTGAAGCATGGGATTGCTGTTAACGACGGTCACTACAGGAGCGATGTCACCTACGTTAATTTCGGTTCCAGCAAGATTGCACACGGTGTCTTTTTTAAATGTTACTGTTGACATTTTAATTCCTTATGTTTTGTTATAGGAAGAAGTATATCTTAAATCGGATAAATATAGTCTTAATTGATCAAGATCAAAAAAATAAATTTTAGCACACAAAACTATGGGTAAGAAAGTAACATATGGCCGATAGAAAACATATAGTGTGGAAAAAAGTTTAATGAAGAAGACTAAAGTAAAGAAAGAAAATTCTCAGAGTGGCACTGACCTACGTTCCCACAGACGTAGCCTGCAGTATCATCGGCGCTGGGAGGCTTGACTTCCGGGTTCGGAATGGAGCCGGGTATGACCCTCCCGCTAGCAGCACCACCGAGAGAAGAATAAACACCTTAGTGTTCATGCTTCTC
>WFSU01000091.1 GCA_015485845.1 Nitratifractor sp.
AGAAGACGCACGATGTGATTTTTGACGATGCGGTACTCGATCATGTGGCCGATATCTTCGAGCGTGAAGGGTGCGATGCCTGGTACGACCGCCCCATCACAGAACTCTTGCCCGAGGGGACATCGTACAACCCCGGTGATCTGGAAAAAGTTGATGACATCCTCGATGTATGGTTTGACAGCGGCTCGACATGGAATGCTGTCCTCAAGAGCGGCAACTACGACGCCGGCCATTTCCCGGCTGATATGTACCTCGAAGGAAGCGATCAACACCGGGGATGGTTCCAAAGCTCCCTGCTCTTGAGTACGGCGATCAATTTTCGCCCGCCGTATGAATCGATCCTGACGCATGGCTTCACCGTCGATGAGAAGGGCGAGAAAATGTCCAAGTCCAAGGGCAACGTCGTCGCCCCTCAAAAAGTCACTCAGCAGTATGGTTCAGAAATTCTCCGCCTGTGGGTGGCGCTGAGCGACTATCAGGGGGATCTCAAGATCTCAGACGGCATCCTCAAGCAAACCGCCGAGCAGTACCGCAAGATCCGCAATACCTTCCGCTTCCTGCTTGCCAACGTGGATGATTTGGACAGTGTGGTGGCTCCCGAAGCGTATGGTGAACTCGACCGCTGGATCTTGCGCAAGGCACGCGAAGTGTTTGCCGAAGTCAAGGCGAGTTTTGACCGGTACGATTTCCTCCGGGGTTTTGCCCTGCTCAACCACTTCCTCACCAACGAACTCAGTGGTATCTATATGGATGTCTGCAAAGACCGCCTCTACACTGAACGCGCCGACAACCCCACCCGCCGCAGCGCCCAGTCGGCCATGGCGCTCATCGCCCGCTCGATGCTCGCACTCATCGCTCCGGTGCTGACCTATACTGCCGATGAGATCCTCGAGTACGCCCCGGCAGTATTCAAAGGCGATATGGAGTCGGTCTTTGACCTTGAGTACGCCGAGATTCCCGAAGTAGCCGAGAGCTTCGACGACACCCTCATGCTCGCCGCCCGCGAAGCCCTCTCCGAAGAGGTCGATCGTCTCAAAAAAGAGAAGATTATCAAAGCCACCCTCGAGCTGGAGATCGCCGGAGACGTGGATGCCTTTACCATCACCGACGCCAAAGATCTCGAAGACTGGTTTGTTGTCAGTGCAGTGGTGACCGCCTCAGTCGGTGAAGAGCTCGGCCGCTTCGAAGCCGACGGCCACACCTACACGATCCACCGCGCCACCCACGCCAAATGCCCCCGCTGCTGGCGCTACACCGCACTGGACGAAGAGCACGTCTGCGCCCGTTGTGCTGAGGTACTTGGGTAATGTTTGACCTCTCCCAGCCCGTTTCCACCGCCGTGATCGTCGGATCGATAGCGCTTATTGTTGTGCTTGTCGGGATTGGGTTAGGGGTTGTGGGGTATTATAAGAGGAAATTAGAGGTAAGGAAGTAAATAATCTAAGCTTCCAAAATAGCTATCGCTGCACGCAAGATAACAGGAAGCCGCTCAGTAATCACATCTTCAACCACATACAAATCTACTCCTTCATAATCATGGGCAATAAAATTTCTGAGCTCATAACTCCCTTTGATATCCTGCTTTTCAAAACGGGAGAGAATTTCAAGCTCGCCATTATGCAGCAGTTTGTCAAACTGTTCGGATATAGAGGTCAGATGCATTAAGATCGCTGCTCTCCCTTTCTCTTCGTCTTCGAGTGCTTTATACACCGACCCATATTCCTTGACTATGTTATCGATAAACTCGATTTTTTTTTGGATATTTTCAATACGACTGATCGCTTTTTTGCTATGCATAGATCAACTCACTTTGTATGTGCTTTTTAAACGGTGATGGACTGTCCAGATCAAAAATGTCGACCTTCCGGTGAAAAGTTTGGCGCAAGATTTCACGCACTGACGCAAGCAGTTCAAAATAACGATAGGCATCCATTGTTGTTCGCAATGTTTCATTCTTGGCGATGGCAATATCTATGTCGCTGTATAGGGTCGCGTTTTCGTTGGCATAGCTGCCGAATAGAGCGATATGCTCGATCCCGTCTTCCATCAGTTGTGGCTTGAGTTCCCGGAGTTTTTGAAGTATCGTTTCTTTTGTCGGTTTCATAGGAGTATTATAGCACAGTTCTTCTCTCCCCACTATCATTTCACCCCGCCCAAAACAACTTTTCGCTATAATCTGTAGCAATTTTTACCGGACAGGATAAATTGTGATCACCCTCAAAGAAGCCCTTTCTAAAACTCCCGAAGCAATTCAAACATTACGCGATGAAATCATGGCGGCTGCGCAGGCCAGTGAGCTTAACGCCTATATCGGTTTTGAGCAAAGCGGAGACGGCATCCCGATCCTGCTCAAGGACAATATTCAGGTCAAAGACTGGAGCGTTACCAGCGGATCGAAAATCCTCCAGGGCTACATCGCGCCGTACGATGCGACGGTAGTTAAGAATTTACGTGCAGCCGGATTTGCACCGTTTGGACGGGCGAACATGGATGAATTTGCGATGGGATCGACCACGGAGAGCAGCTACTACGGTGTGACGCGCAATCCGCGTGACCCCCAGTGTGTCCCCGGCGGAAGCTCCGGGGGTTCAGCAGCAGCGGTGGCCGCAGGGATCGCGATCGCCGCACTCGGGAGCGATACGGGTGGCTCGATCCGTCAGCCGGCGGCCTACTGCGGTGTGGTGGGGTTCAAACCCACGTATGGTCGCGTCAGCCGCTACGGACTGGGGGCGTATGCTTCGAGTCTTGATCAGATCGGCCCGATCACCCAGAATGTCGAAGATGCCGCGATTTTGTATGACGCAATCAAAGGGCACGACCCCAAGGATTCTACCTCAGCTGAGTTTGAGAAAGAGCCGATCTTCGGCCACATCGACCCGACGCGCAAGCTGACCATCGCGGTGATCGACAATTACATCGACGAAGCCGATTCGGCAATACAAGATGCTTTTGCCCGGACGGTCGAGACCCTCGAAGCGGCAGGACACACCATCATCCACCGGGAGATGACCAATACCAAGTACGACATCGCCACCTATTACATCCTCGCCACTGCCGAAGCGGCTACCAACCTTGCCCGTTACGACGGTGTGCGTTACGGCCGCAGAGCCGAAGGGGTCACGAGCACTGAAGAGCTCTTTTTCAAAACCCGCAGTGAAGGGTTTGGGGAAGAGGTGAAGCGGCGGATATTGCTGGGGAACTTTGTCCTCAGTTCCGGGTATTACGATGCTTATTATCTCAAAGCCCAAAAAGTCCGCCATTTGATCCGGGATGAGTATAATGCGATCTTCGAAGAGGCCGACCTGATCCTCTCCCCCGTCGCCCCGAGCGTTGCCCCCAAGATCGGTGAACTGGCCGATCCGCTTGAGATGTACAAGAGTGACATGTACACCCTTGGCACGAACCTCGTGGGGCTGCCTGCCCTTTCTCTTCCTGTTGCCGATGATCCCGAGACTGGGATGCCCATTGGCCTGCAACTTATTGCCAAAGCCTTTGACGAAAAAACCCTTTTTGACGGAGCCCTCGGCCTCGAACAAGCTGTCAACTACACCACCACAGGAGCCCACTAATGCGTATCAAAAAACGAGCCTTGACTTTCGAAGATGTTTTGCTGGTACCCCAGCACTCGACCGTCCTCCCCAAAGAAGTAAGCACGGTGACCAAACTCACCCGTAATGTCGGGCTCAATATCCCCATCGTCTCTGCCGCGATGGATACCGTTACCGAGTTCAAGGCCGCCATCGCCATGGCGCGTCTCGGCGGGATTGGTGTGATCCACAAAAATATGGATGTCCAAACACAAGCATTGCAAGTCAAGAAAGTAAAAAAGAGTGAGAGCGGTATCATCATCGACCCGATCTTCATCGGCCCGGATGCCACCGTGGGTGAAGCCGACGCCATGATGGGTGAGTACCGTATCTCAGGTGTCCCGGTCGTGGATGAGGACAACACCCTCATTGGGATCATCACCAACCGGGACATGCGTTTCATTACCGACATGAGCCTCATCGTCCGGGATGTGATGACACCCGCTCCGCTGGTAACCGCTCGCAAAGGCACCACCCTCGAAGAGGCAGCCAAGGTACTCCAGAAGCACAAGATCGAGAAACTTCCCATCGTCGATGATGATGACAAACTCATCGGTCTGATCACCATCAAAGACATCGAGAAAAAAGAGCAATACCCCAACGCCAACAAAGATGAATTTGGCCGCCTCCGTGTCGCTGCCGCAATCGGTGTGGGGCAGCTCGATCGTGCCCGCGCATTGGCAGAGGCCGGAGTGGATGTAATTGTTCTTGACTCAGCACACGGTCATTCGCAGGGGATCATCGACACGGTCAAAGCGATCAAAACCGAGCTTGATGTCGACGTCATCGCAGGCAACATCGCCACCGGGGCTGCGGCCAAAGATCTCATCGATGCCGGAGTCGATGCCGTCAAAGTGGGGATCGGCCCGGGCTCCATCTGCACCACGCGGATCGTTGCTGGGGTCGGGGTTCCTCAGATATCTGCAGTCGATGAGGTGGCGCAAGTCGCCAATCCTCTTGGCGTCCCGGTGATCGCAGATGGGGGGATTAAATACTCCGGTGATGTGGCTAAAGCCCTCGCCGTGGGTGCCAGCAGCGTTATGCTCGGCTCGGCACTGGCCGGAACGTATGAGGCACCGGGTGAGATGATCATCTACAACGGCCGCCAGTTCAAAGAGTACCGTGGTATGGGCTCGATCGGCGCAATGTCCAAAGGGAGCACTGATCGCTACTTCCAGGAAGGCACCGCTGCCGATAAACTCGTCCCCGAAGGGATCGAAGGGCGTGTTCCTTATCGTGGCAAGATCGCCGATGTGATCCACCAGATGATCGGCGGTCTGCGCAGCTCGATGGGCTATTGCGGTTCTGAGTCGATCCCGGTTTTTTGGGAAAAAGCCGAATTCGTCGAAATCACCGCTGCCGGGCTCAAAGAGTCGCATGTGCATGACGTGACCATTACCAAGGAGAGCCCGAACTACCATGGGTGACACCAACAAACCCGCGTTTAACCTCTTCGCAAATATCTCCTATGCCTGGGCGGGCTTCAGGAATATCCTCCGTGAGGAGACTTCCTTTAAAATCCAGCTTCTGGCGATCTTCGTCGTGACCGTCGGGCTGATTTTTGTCCCGATTCCTCTACACACAAAACTTATCCTCTTTGTTTCCATGTGGCTTGTCCCTTTTGCCGAGGCGATCAACAGTGCCATCGAGCGGGTGGTTGATCTGGTCACTCAGGAGCACCATTCTCTCGCCGGTCAGGCCAAGGATATTGGGGCATTTGTTGTCTTTATGGCATTTGCGATCGTGGTGATGATTTGGGGGGTGGTGTTGTAT
>WFSU01000092.1 GCA_015485845.1 Nitratifractor sp.
ATTTTTGACTTTAGGTCCTTTTTTGTCAGCAGGAACAGGAGGCATCAATGTCTCTTTGCTCATCTTAGACGCAACCTCGTTGACAGGGACTTTCTCATACTGAGTCGCATCCCATGTCTGGAGTACTTTGTTGGTCTTGGCATCAATCAAGTGACCTTCTTTTTTGCCCACTTCGATGATACGATCTGTCTCAAGTGTCTCTTTGTTGATGAGATAAACTTTGTTGTAGTTCTTGGGCCCGCCGAGAACACAGTCAGACCAGATCCAGGGAGTATCTTCACCCGTACCGACGAAGAGTCCACCACCGGCTGTTTTGATCTTCTTGACCACTTTCCAGCTGGGCGATTCCCAGATGACAACTTGGCCGAAGTTCATGCTCTGTGTTGCGTTGAGCTGCTTGCCCATTTTCTTGTTGAACCAGCTGGATCCCTGACCGGGGTGCGGCTTGGATTTTTTGCCGGTATAGACTTTGGCAGCGAGTTTCATTGTCTTGAGGTCAACGATACCCATCAAGTCTGAACCCTGAGAAGCGACCTGAACATAGCGGCCATAGTCTTCACCTTTGTTCTCATTCAAGAACGCATCGTGGAGGACTTTACCGATGTTGGGAATATCACCGACGATGGGGAAGTTCGGTTTGCTGTAGTCAACGACATACACATGACCGGCATCCTTGAGGGCGAATGAGAAATAGGGGCCATACGGAGTGTCCGCGATGTACGCGACACGGCTGGGCTCGATCTGACCTTCGGTGTTGATAACACGGCTGGTGTCATAGACTTTGAGAGGCTCGAGTGTGTGGGCATCACACAGGACGGCACCACCTGGGTTGTAGTTACCGGCCATGACGTATTTGCCATCAGGAGAGACCGCGAGACCCCGTGATTCTTGTCCGACTTGTACGGACGCGAGAGCCGGCTGGCCAGGAGCTGCGATATCAAACATGGTCAATTTACCCGAACGGGAAATGGAGTAAGCATAGCGGGGCTCTTTTTTGTTGGTCACGGTGACGTGAACCGCAAAGCCCGCTTTGTGGCGAGAGAGAACCTTGCCTGTGGTGGAGTCGATGAAGTCAACCAGAGAAGCATCCCGCTCAGTAGCAAACGTGATGTCACGGACATCTTTGACATCGACTGCTTTGGGATATTTCTTGGCCAACGCTTCGCGATCCGCCAATTTCGTCCAGGAATCATGTACCTCTTTGAAATCAAGCTTAAGCTCGACCGTGTTTTTCCAGTCCATCAACCAGGCAACCATACCGGCAGCGTCGTCTTTGGAAAATTTCTCTTTCCATGCAGGCATCGCCGTATTTTCACGACCGTTGAGAATGGTCTCTGCGAGCATCTCGTGGTTTTTCTTTTTGAGCGCTTTGGGGCGCAGGTCGGATCCGACACCACCCTGGTGGATAGGGCCGTGACAGCCCTGGCACTCTTTTTCAAAGACTTTGGCGAAATCCATGTTGGATGTTCCCGCCATCGCCATTGTGGCTGCGAAGCTGCTTACGGCTACGAAGCCCATCAGTTTACCAAATTTCATTTTTTCTCCTTTTGTTAAAATGAACACTTAATTTTAACAGCTAAGCTTTGTCAATAAGCTTTGCCGATAAAAAAACACAATCCAACTGACACAAATTGTATCAGTTGGAAACAGTTATTTACCCAGTTTCTTCTTTTCGCTGAAGTAGATCCAGAACATCGGCAATACGATAACCGTGTGCAGGAAGATCGTCAAGGTGAGTGGCCCCTGGTTCAGCATACCAAAAAAGCTGGGAACCACGTCAGTAAATTTGTCGAATAACATGTATATCTCCTTTACAGATGATGCGACCGGACATGTGTCCGGGGTCGCTTAGGCCTCAGCCGCTTTGGCTTTTTTTCCGATGGTGAGCAGATCGAGCAGCAGGTAAATGAATCCAACGAACGTTACCAGCCCCATGATCAGACGCCACAACTGTGCCTGGATGTACCAGGGGAGATTTTGCGCGGCGAAGAACGCCTGCCATCCGCCACCGAGCTCAGCCCGCTCGACCAGTACCTGCTCATAGCCGGCAATGGTCAAGGCTACGGTCATCCCCAGGACTCCGAAGGTGATCAGCACGATCGCCATCTTGGAGTTGAAAGTCGCTTTCATCCGCTTGACACCATACGCCCCCTGGACACCCATGTACATCATCCCGATCAGGATGGTCGCATAAGCTCCGAAGAACGCAAGGTGGCCGTGAGCCGAAGTAAACTGCGTACCGTGGGTATAAATGTTGACCTGAGGCAAGGTGTGGAAGAAGCCCCAGATACCGGCACCGAGGAAGTTACCAAAGGCATTGGTGACGATCCATGCCATACCCGGGCCGTTGGTGATGACCGATTTCTCACCACTTTCACCCTGCTCTTTGGCCCAGTCGTAGAGGACATGGACAAACATCGCAACCAATGGAACCGGCTCAAGGGCAGAGAAAAGGGCTCCGATCTCCCACCAGTACTCAGGAGTACCGATCCAGAAGTAGTGGTGACCGAGACCAAGGATACCAGAACCAAACAGCATCAGGACTTCGATCCAAAGCCACATTTCGACGACTTCACGCTTGGCACCGATGAACTTGACCAGTGCATACGCAGCAAGAGTACCGACGAAGACTTCCCAAGTCGCTTCAACCCACAGGTGGATAACCCACCACCACCAGTACTGATCCATGGAGATGTTATCGGTAAAGAACATTCCTGCAAGATAGAGACCCGCCAGTGCCAGCAAGTTGGCGACCATGACGGTCATGATGCCGGTCTTGCGACCTTTGAGATATGTAAAGAACACATTGGCATAGAAAATCAATACAACGACGACAATACCGATGTCTGCCCAACGGGGGGCTTCGATGTATTCACGTCCTTCGTTGATCAGCCAGATCGTGCTCTCTTTTGCTGGCCCGATCTGGACAAAGATATAGACCAGAACTACCACGGCAATGGCCAGGGTCAAGACCCAGAAAGCCAGCTTGCCCAGACCAGCCATAGCAACATTTTCTCCTGTCTCATCGGTCAGCATATAGTATACCGATCCAATCATGGCGTAGAGCATCCAGACAACGAGCGCGTTGATGTGTACCATCCGAGCGACAGAGAAGTCAAAGATTCCGTACAAAAAGCTGGGATAGACGAACTGAGTCGCTGCGATCAATCCCATCAACAACTGTGCAGCAAACAGGATAATCGCCACACGGAAATACATCAAGCCGATTCGCTGACCTGCATTGGTCAAACTGTTTGATTTGATATTAATGAGCATTGGTGCCTCCTGCTTTGAATTGATCGACGGTTTTGGAGAACCCTCGGGGGAAGCCGTTGGTGTCGATGCTGCTCATGTGCTTGAGGAACGCCACCAGACCTTTGGCCTCTTCGGCTGTGATCTTCAGGTTGGGCATCATCCGTGCATGCGTAGGATACTTTTCAGGATGCATCAAAAATTCAGCCATTGCTTCTTCTTTGGTGCTCTTGCCGGTCATCCCCTGCATGGTAGCGCCCCACATAGGATCGAGCCATGCTTTGGTCAGATCCGGAGCGTAATACGCGCCGTTTCCGAGCAGCGTGTGACAGTTCATGCAGTTTTTCGCCTGCGAACCCAGTTTGCCGAGGTGCAGCAGTGCAGCTGCCTCTTTGGGGCTCCACTCTTTGCCGAAGAACGGCTCCTTTTTTCCGATGACGGGTACTTCGTGCCCCCGCTTCTCACTCATTTTGTAATCAATATGGTAATTGATCACGGTCGGTGCCGGGACACGCTTGGTGATCCCCTTCTGCAGATCGGCATCGGTGCCCATCGAAATTTGTCCCATGGTGTCAAATGTCAGCCAGATCAGCAAAATGGTTGCAAAACCGGTCACCCATGCCGCCGAACGGCGCCAGAACGATATGCTGGTCCAAACGGAAAGATTTTCCTTGGCCATGTCTCCTCCTCGTGTGTTTTAGTGTGTGTGTTTGTCTGAGCTCTCCGCCTCTTCGTATCGTTTGTCCGACTCACTGATCAAATGAAAGTAGAGATGGGGGATAAACAGATACGCGATCATCGTCACCATCAGTACCTTGGTGGTAAAGTGGTTACTCTGGATCAAGACGGCAAGCTCATACAAACTGAGTGTCTGTAATGCCCACATCAAATAGCCGGCAAATTGCCATTTTCTGGAGAAAAATCCCATTTTGGAGAGGGTGATGATCGCGGCATACCCCACGCCAAAAACTAAGACCAACGTCGAGATGACAAAGATCGGCAAAAACTGATCGGGGGCGATCTCGGGTCGGAAGTAGAGCGGCTCCATCCATGGACTCCTGCTGACTATTTTTCTGCGTAGGGGTACCCACAGAGGTATCCCCCAAAGCATTGCCAATATTATGGCAACATCCTCCGTCGATGATGTTGATGTAGGTCAAGAAAATGAAAGAAAGAAGTGGAAGAGAAAAGAACTTGCTGAGCTAAGGCTATCTTAAGGAAATAGCCTTGGCTACGATACAACGGGCAATATGGAAAGGACGGACATAAAGAGGAGACACGAACTGATCCCCCCGGATCTCCCATCCTTTGGAGCGTTGTACCACGACCGACTGCGCTACCTTTCGTAACATTCGGCTCTCACAGAGGAGTTGTTTGTCTTGCGCAAAAGCGGCTCGGACATCCGCCATGCGGCTGGTCGTCATGTAGTAATGCCCCCCGATCATCAAGACAATCACCAACAAGGCCCCCAACAGACCGTTGCGGGGAGCCGTAGGGGACATAAAAGGGCGGGTCGAAACAAACAGCGTGATGAGCAGCACAACTGCCCCTATCACTAAATACGCCGCTTCGAGTTGAAAAAATTGTTGCATGGATTTTTCCTGACTTTTTGTAATGTATCTTACCATAATCTTATCACAGCTCTCGCCACAACACCCTTGACGCATATCAAGTGACTTTTAGAAAAAACTTTCTATACTACTGCCACATTCACACGCAGGCACATTTTATGAAAAAAATTCTCTTCCTTGCCCTTTCGGCCGGTTTTCTTATTTTTGGATTCTCCGCCTACATGCAAAGTCAGGGTGCCGCCAAAAACAAGCGGGTCTATCAAGCCATTCATCCCTACAGCCCCTACTTCCTGGAGAAGCGTTTCGGCGGTCTGCAGATCCGAAAAAAGGGGGAGGAGTCCTTCAAAGAAAAACCCAGTAACATGGAGGTATTTCACCGAATGGATGCGCTGGAAAAAGGCTGGGGTCAAAAACACCTGAGCCTCTCAGGCAATACCCTCATCCTCCACGATGACAACGGCACAATCCTGAAAACCCTCACCCTGAAAACACCAGATGAAAAACAGTTCGTCCACACCTTCTATGGACTCTAACCCATGACGTCCATGAACCTCGTGCTGACACTCACCTTCAGTGTAGTGATGCTCCTGTTTATGGTCTTCCCGGCCATGAAAGTCGTCGCATGGATCGAAGGACGATGGGCGATCCCCGAACGCTGGCATAACCCTCTTCTCTTTTTCTGGGTTATTACGCTGTCGCTGGCGATTGGTGTTTTTTTGCGTTTTTTTTAAAAAACCTCTTTGTTACCCAATCTTCGATAAAATATCTCCAATTTTTCGGATGGAGCATAAACATGAACGAAGCACAATACATTTGGATGGATGGAGAACTGGTGCCCTGGGCGGATGCCAAAGTCCACGTCCTCACCCACACCCTCCACTACGGCAACGCGGTTTTCGAAGGTACCCGCGCGTATCAGACGGAGGATGGACTGGCAATCTTCCGCCTCGATGACCATACCAAACGGCTCTACAACTCGGCCAAAATCGTCGCCATCAAGCCCAACATCGACTATGAAACCGTACGGCAGGCGCACATCGACCTGCTCAAAGCCAACGATTTCAAGCAAAACGTTTACATCCGACCCTTGATCTATCTCGGCTACGGTGTCATGGGGCTTTATCACGTCCATGCGCCGGTGCAGACGATGATCGCTGCGTGGGAATGGGGGGCGTATCTCGGAGATGAAGGACTCGAAAACGGCATCACCTGCTGCACCTCCTCCATCACCCGCAACCCCAACCGCTCCACGTTTGGCAAAGCCAAAGCCGCCGCCAATTACCTCAACAGCCAGATGGCCAAGTACGAAGCGGTCGAAAACGGCTTCGAGGAGGCGTTGATGCTCGATGAAAATGGCTTCATTGCCGAAGGCACCGGCGAGTGCATCTTTGTTGTCCGCGACGGCAAACTCATCAGCCCCCCCAACGACAACTCCCTCGAGTCGATCACCCAGCTGACGATCCTCGAGCTGGCACAGGATTTTGGCATCGAGATCGAACGACGCAACATCACCCGCGATGAAATCTACATCGCTGATGAAGTATTCCTCACCGGCACCGCTGCTGAGGTCACCCCCGTCCGCTCCCTCGATCACCGCATCATCGGTGAAGGGAAACGGGGTGAAATGACCCGCCGACTTCAATCGGCCTACTTCGACGTCGTCCACGGACGCGACGAAAAATACAAACACTATCTGACGTACGTCTAAGTAAATTAGAAGTTAGAAATTAGAAGTTTTCGGTACACTTCTCACTTCTCACTTCTCACCTCTCACTTAAATCCAAAGGATTCTCATGCCCGCAGACATGAACGATTATTTTAAAAAACGTAAACCCGGCTCGAGTGCCAACGA
Source organism: Nitratifractor sp. (assembly GCA_015485845.1). Taxonomy (GTDB): domain Bacteria; phylum Campylobacterota; class Campylobacteria; order Campylobacterales; family Sulfurovaceae; genus S017-3. The sequence goes on from WFSU01000092.1 coordinate 6,676, forward strand.
CAACAACGGGGGTAACTCCGGCAACTTCGAAAGCCCTTTCAACGGTATGGGTGGAGGCAAGACCTTCGGCTCATTGGTTATCATCGGGATTCTCATCGCCCTGTTTGTGATGTTCAAGCCCTTTACCATCATCAACTCCGGTGAAGTGGGGATCAAAGTCAACATGGGAAAATTTGAGAAAGAGCCGCTCCACGCCGGACTGCACTTTTTTATCCCCGTCGTACAGGAGATCATCCCGGTCAACATCAAATCCCGCATGATCGTCTATTCCAACCGCAGCGGTGGAGCGTTCAACGATGTCCGGCACAAGTCTTACAGCGGTCAGGAGTATGAGGGCGGTGTCAAATACAACCCCGCCATCACTGTCAAGGACAAGCGCAATCTCAACGTCAGCATCGACATCGCCGTCCAGTACCAGCTCAAACCCGAGAGCGCACCCCAGATCTTCGCCACCATCGGTTCAGGCTGGGAAGACAAGATCATCAACTCCAAAGTGCGTAAAGTCGTCCGAAACGTCCTCGGACAATATTCCGCAGAAGAGATGGCCGAAAAACGGGGAGAGATCAACAACCTCATCGAAACCAACATCCGCAAAGAGGTCGACCTCCAACCCAACAAGCCGGTCGAACTCCTCGCCGTCGATCTTCGCAACATCAACCTCCCCAAGCAGGTTCAGGAGCAGATCAATCAGGTGCAAATGGCCAAACAGATGAAGCAAAAAGCCGAAATTGATGCCAAAAGCCGTGCAGCGACGGCCGAAGGGATCGCCGCCAAGAACCGAATCGAAGCCCAGGGGGAAGCCGACAAGATCCGCATCAAAGCCGAGTCGCAGGCCAAAGCAAACAAACTCATCTCCGACTCCCTCACCCCGGCACTGATCCAGCTTGAGCAGATCAAAACCCAGGCCAAATTCAACGAAGCCCTGCGCGTCAACAAAGACGCCCAGATCTTCCTCACCCCCGGCGGTGCCGTCCCCAACATTTGGGTCGATGCCAAAAGTAAAGCTAAACAAGTAACAGCCGTACAACACTAGATCAGTGAATAGTGAATAGTGAATAGTGAATAGTGAAGGTAAGCATTTCTTTGAAATGCCACTTTACTTAACACTTAACACTTAACACTTAACACTGATAATTTCGGAGAAATTATCATGCAAATAGATTGGAACAAAACCCCCCTCATCCCCGCCATCGCCCAGGACGCCGAAACCGGCGAAATGCTGATGCTGGCGTACATGAATGAAGAGGCCTACACCCTCACCCTCTCCACCGGCTATGCCCACTACTTCAGCCGCTCCCGCCAGCGCTTGTGGAAAAAGGGAGAGAGCTCCGGACACACACAGGAAGTCCTCGACGTGATCCTCGACTGTGACGCCGATACCGTACTGCTTAAAATCAAACAAAACGGCGTGGCGTGCCACACCGGCCGCAAAAGCTGTTTCTTTACCTCCATCACCCAGGAGAAAGAGATCCTCGAGGCCGAAGTGGACACCTCCGCCGTCTATGGTGTCGTCGATACCCTCTACCACACCATCCTCGAGCGGAAAAACGCCAAAGCAGAGCAGAAGTCGTGGACGAAAAAGCTCCTCGACGACCCCACCCTCCTCCAATCCAAGATCCGTGAAGAAGCCGACGAACTCTCTCGCGCCATCGACAACGAACCCGATGAGAATGTCATCTACGAAGCCGCCGACCTCCTCTACCATGCCCTTGTGGGTCTGGCCAGCCGCGACATCACCCCTGATCGCGTCAAACAGGAACTCGCCCGCCGATTTGGCACTAGTGGTATCGAGGAAAAAGAGGCACGAAAGAAATGACATTTGTGGCAATAATAGATAACGGGACTGAAGTCCCTACTCCATCCGCTACAAAAACACGCGGCGCAGCCGCCTCTACCCACTACCCACTACCCACTACCCACTGACACATGTCTTACAAAGTCAACAACGCCAAAAGCGCCTTCCACGCCTTTATGCTCTCGGTCGGCACCACCGTTGCTGAGCCGGCCACCATCTTGCCGCTGCTGGTACATCACTTCAGCAGCTCTCTCGTGCTGGTCGGGGTCTTTGCCTCCCTCCTGAGGGGTGGAGCGATCGCCGTACAACTCTTTGCCGCGTTTTATGCCCAGAGTTACGATCGCGTAATGAAATTCATGCACCGGGTCTTTTTCTTCCGTTTCGCTTCATGGTTTGCCGTGGGAGCGAGTATTTACTTCGTCGGTGATCGCAACCCTACCCTTACCCTGTGGCTGATCGGCATCTTCTTTTTTACCTTCTCCTTTTCGGCCGGTTTCGGAGCGATCTATTTCAAAGAGATCATCGCCAAAGTCTTCGACTCCAAAGAACGGGGTAATGCCATGGCTAACCGGCAGTTTTTCTCTGCAGCCGGTGCCATCATCAGCGGAGGAATCGCCGGATGGGTGCTGGAAAACTTCGAAGCACCCAACAACTACGCCTTCCTCTTCATGATCTCCTCATTTATCGTCCTCGCCGGCCTCATCGCCTTTGGCTCCATCGAAGAGCCCCCCAAGGCCAGAACGCAGGAGCGGGAAAAGAGCTTCCTCGCTTTCCTCAAAAATGCCCGAACCATCCTCCGAAACGACCGAAGATTGCAATTGCAAATCATGGTTTCTCTGTTGGGTTACTCCTTCCTGCTGGCCATGCCATTCGTCATCATCAAAGCCAAAGAAACCGTGCATCTGACCGGCTGGATGATCGGAAGCTTCATCACCATCCAGATGATCGGCGGCATGATCGGCAATCTCTTCCTCTGGAAGCGCTTCGCCCCCGACTATACCCGGATGCTCACCGTGGCGTACGGCTTCATGATCACGGCATTTCTCATCGCCCTCTTTGCTCACGGGGCATGGATGTATGCCGCGATTTTCTTCATCTTTGGCATCGGAATGGACGGCTTCCGCAACGCAGACACCAACCTCGTCCTCGAAATCGCCCCCGAAGACAAACGCCCCGTCTATGTCGCCATACAGTCCACGCTGGTCTCTCTCGGCCTCTTCTTCTCCATCCCCGGCGGATTCCTACTGGAGTGGTTCGGCTACACCGTCCTCTACCTCATCACGCTGGCCATGCTGTTTACCGGCCTGATTTACACCCGCAAGCTCAAACACCATATCCAGGCACCTGCTGCACCATAGCCTCCTGCATATGGTCGGCTGAAGCCAACCCTACCGCACCATTCACCATTCACCATTCACCATCCACCATCAACCATCCACCATCCACCATCCACCAATCACCATCCACCAATCACCAATCACCAAAAGCCCTACTCAAACCCTAAGAGTCCACAAAGAAAAAACCAATTATACTTACACATATACTTTCATAAGGATCGCACTCATGGCGCAAGTGACAATTTATCTTCCCAATGA
>WFSU01000093.1 GCA_015485845.1 Nitratifractor sp.
GCCGCTTACGCGGGGTTAGGAACTCACGCTACTGCGAGAGCTGGACGGTAATCTGTATTGTTTGCAGTTATTGCGTTGGGCCGTCTAACGGAGTTGCCCAGTCCGGCATGCACATCGCCCCGACTGCTCCAGTCGAAACCAAGTCGCCCCCTAAAAAATGCCAAGCATTTTTTAGTGAGGAGTGAGGAGTGAGGAGTGAGGAGACAAAGCACCCCAATCAACAAACCGCACACCTACTAAGGAAGCGGATAATAACACGTTTGGGTGACTTTGTCAAGGGGTTTGGGGTATAATTTTTCCAAAATATCAAAAGGAAACAGGAATGGTACTAAAACTCGGAATCCCCAAGGGAAGTTTGCAAGAATCGACACTGGCGATCTTCAAAGAAGCCGGATACGACATCAAAGTGCGCGAACGCAATTATTATCCCACGGTGGATGATCCGGAACTCAGCTGCATGCTGATCCGGGCGCAGGAGATGGGGCGGTATGTGGCTGGCGGGCAGCTGGACTGCGGACTGACCGGGCTTGACTGGATCCAGGAGCAGCGGGCGGACGTGGTGGAGGTGTGCGAACTCACCTACGCCAAGCAGAGCTATCAGGCGATCAAATGGGTGCTGGCGGTCAAAGAGGACTCCCCCTACCAAAGCGTCAAAGACCTCGAAGGGAAAACCATCGCCACCGAGGTGGTGAATCTGACCAAAGACTATCTCGCAGCCCACGGGGTCAACGCCAACGTTGAATTCAGCTGGGGGACTACTGAAGTCAAAGTCCCCGATCTGGCCGATGCGATCGTCGAGATCACCGAGACCGGCTCCTCGTTGCGTGCGAACAACCTCAAGATCATCGACACCGTCCTCGAGACTACCACACGCTTCATCGCCAACAAAGAAGCCTACGAAGACCCCGAAAAACGCGCCAAGATCGAGCGCATCGCCATGATGCTAAACTCCGTCATCGACGCCGTCCCCCTCTCCGCCCTGATGCTCAACGCCCCCGAAGCCGAACTCGAAGCAATCTTAGCGATCCTCCCGAGTGAAAACCCTACGGTATCACATCTGGCCAAAGGGGACTGGGTGGATATCACCGCCGTGATGGAGAAAAAAGTCCTCCGGGACATCATCCCAAAACTCAAAGAGCATGGAGCCAAAGCAATCGTGGAATTGCCGGTGAGTAAGATTGTAGAGTAGGGAGCTTCAGGGGCTGGGACTTCAGTCCCACAAACCATTGAATAGGAGACTGTGAAAAAACTCAGGAATATCGGAGCAGGGACTTCAGTCCCGTATAATGCAGTTCCACTAAATCGTACTATCTTAACGGGGCTAAAGCCCCTACTCCTATAAAGTGCATGTGCAAGTTCTTTCACGGCTTCATAGGCTATTGCCCTAAAAAAAATCCCGCGCAATCCGCACCAGCATTGCCAGACCGAAAAAAGCGATAATGGCAGCCGAGAGGGTGGAGATGATGGTGACGGTTTTCTGAGAGAAGAGGTGTTTGGTTTTGTGGATCAGCAGGGGCATGAGGGTGATCCAGAGGAGAATGCCGCCAAACATTCCGAGTATCGTCCAGAGCGGCTGGAGTTTTGCCGTTTGGATGTAAGTAGATACACTGAGCCAGAAGACGATGGTGTAAGGGTTGAGGAGGGTGAGGCCGAGACCCTTGAGGTAGTTCCCGATGATGGACGGGGGTTTTTCGAGTGTCTGAAGATGGATGGGATCGTGGCGCCCCTGATAGATGCCGTAGCTCATATAAAGGAGAAACCCTGAGCCGAGGAGACCAAGTACCAACAATATTGTCGGATGATCCAGTAAGCTCAGCAGCCCAAATAGCAGCAGTGTCAGATAGGTTGCATCCGCACTCATCGCCCCGGCACCAAACGCCACAGCTGAGGGGTAACTCCGAAGTGCAGTGCTCATAATGAGGACATTGATAGGCCCCAGAGGCACGGCGGCACCGAGACCGAAGAGGAAACCCTGGACGAGGGAAGTGAGCATGGTGTGGCCTTTTTTATCGGTATTGTATCAAAATTCCTACTTCATTGGTGCGCAATTGCACACGCGACTCCTTTTGGGGCTTGGACTTCAGTCCAACCAAACGCGATAGCGTATCAAATGGGACTGAAGTCCCAGCCCCTTTTATAGAAGTGTTGCACGCAACGCAAACCAAAACTCCTAATTTCTCACTCCTAATTCCTCATTCTTCACCGCTTCTTTTGCCTTAAACAACGCCATCTGCACCCGACTGTAAAAATTCGCGGCTCCTTCTCCTGAGGTTTCGATACTGAGGAAATTGGCCTGGGGGTAGCGGGTGGTGACGAGGGACTGGATGCCGTCACTGACCGCCGAAGAGGGCATACATCCGAAAGGCTTGACAGAAATGACGAGGTGGGCGAGGTTCTCCTCGACCGCTTCGATGACGTGGGCAACTTCGAGGTGTCCCTCACCACCGTCAGAATCGACCGGGTAATAGTCGCGTGCCAGTTCGTAAAGTTTCTCCATATTGGGCAGGGTATAGCCACGCAATCCAAGGATACGAGCGTAGAGGGTGAATATTCCCTTGACAGCCCACTTGCCCCCTTCGATCATGAGGCGCTCTTTGGCCGATTTGAAATCGATCATGGGGCGTTGCGTATCGGGGAGATTGGCATGCTTTTCGAGATCATGTTTGGCTTCCCATAGGCTCAATAAAAAACGGTTAATCAGTGGTTGGGGGATCACTTCAGCCCCTTCGGATTCGAGAAAACGGTGGAGGTGGTAGTTGCCGTCCCCCTCGGTCATGGCCGCCCAGAATTCCCCCATTACCATCACTTTGGGCTTGATCCGGGTACGGTCGAGAGGGATGCGCTGGAAGATACGCCGAGCTTTGAAAAGAGCGGGTATGAGGCTTTTGCCGCCTGTCAATGTGTCGGTGAAGATCGCTTTGGCCTCCTCCATTGCCTTGTCGACACTGCCGGGCTCCACTTCATACGGGCGCATCTGGTACCCCATGATGTTGATCATATCTCCGATAGAGACGGCCTGAGTGGCTTTGATGAAAAAGCGGGGAGAGAAGGGGGCGACCCGTAAGTCTTCGTCCATCTGGAAGATCCCTTTCTGCTGCTCAAACGTCTCAATACGCAAGCCGTCAAATCCGGCAGCGGTGAGTGCCTTGCGGTACTCGGTGGTGTACATCCCGAAGCGGCAGGGGCCGCAGCCGCTGGCGGTGGCGAAGACATACTTGCGGACGATCTCCTCTTTGCTCATTCCCGCTTCGTGGAGCTTCTGGAGGTATTTAATAAGATTGCCGGAGGTGAAGTAGGTGGGGTTGCACTGGCCGCGATTACCGTACGCTTTGCCGAGACGAAAGGCTTCATTGTCCGGGGTGGGGAGGGCGATGTAGTTGCCCCCCATCGTCTGTACTGCTGCCCAGAGGAGGTGATCCTGCAGAGGGGTCAATCCGCCGAAGAGGACGATACTCTCTCCCGGGGAGGCGTAGTCGATATCCCTACGACGGTCATGCCAGTGGGTGGCATCCTGATGAAGGTAATCGAGGGTACCGTCCGTGGCGGTTGACACACGCGTGCTACAAGCTTGGCTCATGGCAAATCCCTTGTAGGGATTTGAGTGAATAGTGAATAGTGAATAGTGAATAGTGGATGGTAGTGTTTGTTTTTGTGAGGAGTGAGGAGTTTTCTAATGAAAAATGTTTGCTTTTTGTTATTTGGATACATGTTTCAGTCCTTGTGCGTATTGTTCGAGGGAGTAGGCGAAGGTCTTGACCCGGATGGTGATGGAGCCACCGGGTTTGTTGGCGTCGATGTCGTGGAGAGTGAGGTGTGGGGTACGGCTGGCACCGAGGATGCGGTCGATGATCCCGTAGGTGGGGGCGTCGTGGCCGCATTTGAAACTGCTCAGGTCGACCACCGCGAGGTTGGGGTGGCGGGCGGCAAATTTGGCTGCCCAGACTTTCTGCGATGAGTTGGTGGAGTAATTTTCCGGCCACACATCGCGGATATCGTACACGTCTTCGATGAGACCGTCCTGGACGTCTTTGCCGAAGAGACGCTCGAGGGTTTCGGGGTCTTTGGGGAGGGCGTTGATGGAGAGGGTTTTGAACCCCAATGCCTGAAATTGGTCAAGCACTTCATGATTGAGCCCCGGATCGCTGTGGTAGGAGCGCCCGAGCAGGAGCAGGACGACTTCACCGGTGCGTTCGGCTTCCTCGAGGATGTGGCGTCCCCGAGCGGATAGGTCGTCATGAAATTGTCGCAGGGCGGCACGCCCCTGATCGACTGCCCAGCGGTTTTCATCTTCGGTGATCCCCAGCCGTTCTCCCCACGTGGTGTATAGCTGTTGTGTCAAGAGAGCGACATCATCCATGTTAACCGAATCGTCAATGTAGTTGACACCCGAAAGGGCGAAAAGATCGCGCTCCTTGGTAAAGGAGCTGGCAACGACACGGGGGGTACCGATGACAACCGGACAGGACTTGTCTGCCATGGTGTGGTGGAGGAAATTTTCGACCGTGACGACGGCGGGAAACCAAATATAATCGATCTGCTTGCGGGTAAACTTCTTGCCGAAGAGGAGTTGGTGGACGTGTGCCTGGGCGACTTTGGCCGGGTAGCAGGCATCGACCGAACCATATTTGGCCCCTTCGAGGAACATTTCTTCGCTGGAAAAATCCGAGAAGAGAATCCGCTGGGGATCGAGATCGAGGGCTTCGAGGTATGTGCGAAGGAACGGAGCGAGATTGTAGACATTAAGGGCGCGGGGGATGGCGACGGTGAGGGCTCGGCGCCGGGCACGGGCTTCGGGGGTGCTGCGCTGGAAGGGACGTCGTGTTCGGGTGCGGAGTGTCGGCCCCCATCCGCCGAGGGTGGTGTGTACCGATTCGACGGCAACGGTGTCTGCCTCGGTGGGTTTAGGGGGCAGAGTCCAGGCGGAGGCAAACAAGAGCAGCGATTCGTCGTGGACGAGGTTGGGGGTGGTGGCGTGGAGTTGCTTGCGGTTGCGGCGCAGTTCGAGCAGGGCATCCCGCGATTCGACCGTCCCTTTTTCGCAGGCAAATCCGGCGATATAGCGGGCGGCATTGCCGGAGGGTGTCTGAGTGTCGATGAAGGTACGGGAGCAGTCATTGGGGCAGAAGTGGCAGCGGGTCTCTTCGTCGGTACGGGTGGTGTACGTCATCTGCAACGCTTCGGCGAGCCCGACGAACGTACTGTGCCCCTGACGGGCGACCCGATCCCGAGCTTCGAGTGCCGCTCCGATGGCACCGGCTTCGCCACAGTGGGGGTGGACATCGATCCGGGCATTCGGGACTTCGGAGGCGATGTAATCGACCTGAGCTTTGAGGGCGGCCTGGTTGTACTGCGTACCTCCCTGGAGAACGAAATGCCGACCCAGTGCGGCGAGTGATGGTGCCTGGACGACGTACTGCCAGATGTTTTTGGGGAGGACTTTGGCGATGCCGGCGAAGAGGGCTTCCCTGGGGTAGCCTTCCTTCTGGAACGTGACACGGTCGGTGTCGAGAAAGACCGCGCAGCCGTAGTTGAACTTGGGGGCTTCGACGGCGCCGAAAGCGATGTCGGCGAAGTGCTCGATGGGGACGCCGTACTGTTTGGCCATGGATTGGAGGAGCATGCCGTTTCCGGCGCTGCATTGGTTGGAGAGGCGGAAGTTTTTCATCATGCCGTTTTCGAGGAAGAGTACTTTGATATCCTGCCCGCCAATGTCGCAGATCACATCGACACTCTCCCCGAAAATTGCCTGAGCACTTTTCATGTGGGCGATGGTCTCGACGATGTTGGCATCGGCTCGGAGGGCTCCTTCAAGGACATCAGCAGCATACCCGGTGACCCCAAGCCCTGCGATTTGGTAGTACCCTTTCGGATCAAACGCATGGATTTGGGTGAGGAGATCGACGGTGTCCTGGATGGGATTGCCGCCGGAGAGTTGGTAGACCTTGAGGAGCAGTTCTCCGTGCGCGTCGATGAGGACGGCTTTGGAGCTGGTGGAACCTCCATCGATTCCGAGGTAGCAACGGATCGGCTCTTGTGGCGGTGTCAGTGTGAAAGGGGGGATGGTGTAGCGGGCACGGAAGGCGGCCAACTCCTCTGCATCGCGCACCAGCGGTGCATCGTGGTAGGGGTTGTCCTTACCGATACCGGTGTGGCGCAGGGCTTCGAGCCCGGCAAGACCGGAGAAGGGCTCCTGATGAGTCGACTCCCCCTCTCCGAAGATTACGGCACCCAGAGCCGCATAATAGACGGCGTTATCCGGAACGGTAATCAGTGTTTCGATTTGATCGGGATCGTAGGCAACGCCCCGCTCATCCCAGAGCTCCCGGATCCGCTTCCGCCAGGCATCTTGCAGGAACGGCAGATAGGTATTGGGCCCTCCGAGCAGCAGGACGGTGGGCATGAGGGTGTTGCCCCGGGTGAGGACGGTGAGGTTCTGCATGACAATGGCATCGGCAAGGGAGTTCATGATTTCATCAGCCGGGACGGAGCTTTTGACGAGGTTGACCACATCGGTCTCGGCGAAAACCCCGCATTTGGCTGCCACATGGTGCAGTGCATCATCTTTGAACGTGAGCGAGGAGAGTTCATCAAGCTCTACACCTACTTTCATGGTACATTTTTCGATCGTAGCACCGGTACCGGAGGCGCATTTGTCGTTCATGGAGGTGAGGATATTTTTGGTGCCGTCTTCGCGCTCTTTGAAGTGGATGATTTTGGCATCCTGTCCTCCGAGCTCGACAACCGAGCGTACCTCCGGGTGTAAATGTTCAACCGCCAGGACAACGGCGTTGACCTCCTGCACGAAACGAGCTTGGATGGCCGGGGCAATGCGCGCCGCACCCGATCCGGTGATGTAGGCTTTGTCAATCGCATTGTAACGATCAGGTTGTCGCTGTTGTAAATCACTCAGAAGTTCCAGGAGTGTATCGACCTGTTTGGTGTCGTGGGGGGTGTAGGCTTTGTCGAGGATGGTGAAATGTTCGTCGCACAGGACGTATTTGACCGTGGTCGAGCCGATATCAATACCCAGGGAGAGGGCTTCAGAAGAAGCCCTCAACTTCTCACTTCTCACTTCTCACTTCTCACTTGATTCCCATAGAATGCCCAGAGGATCCAGACGATACCGATGAGGATGACGGGGAGGCTTAGAAGCTGTCCGGTGGTAAACGGGAGTGAGGTGGTGTAGTCGGCCTGGCGGGTCTTGAAATACTCAAGGGCAAAGCGGGTACCGAAGAGGAGTACGGCGAAGACGCCGGGAAGAATACGGGCAGAAAAGTCAAATGAGGTACGCCGGTAGATCGTCAGGAGGATAACAAAGATGATCAGGTAGCTGAATGCTTCGTAGAGTTGCACCGGGTGGCGGGGGAGGTGATCGACCCGGGAAAAAATGACGGCCCAGGGAACGTTGGTAGGGAGGCCGAGGATCTCGGAATTGAAAAAATTGCCGAAGCGGACAAACGCGGCGACGATCATCCCGGGAATGGTCAGGCGGGAGAGGAGCCAGGTGTAGGAGAGGTGCTCCCGGCGGGCGTAGATATAGAGGACGATCATCATCCCGATCATCCCGCCGTGACTGGCAAGCCCCCCTTTCCAGACTTTGAGGATTTCGATCGGATGGGAGAGGTAAAAACCCGGTTCATACGCCAGACAGTGCATCAGCCGGGCGCCGATCACGGTACCGGCGATGGCGTACAGCAGGAGGTTGTCGAGCGAGTCGGTGGGGACTTTTTCGCGGGTAAACATCCATTTGACCAGCGCCATCCCGATGAAAAATGAGCCGACAAAAAGCAAGCCGTACCAGCGCAACTGCAACGCGCCGTAGTGGAAGATATTGGGGTCGATGTTCCAGGTAAAGTAGTGCATTATTCGTTGATCCGTTCTTTGATGGTGCGGGCCATCTCGACGACTTTGGCGATTTTGTGGGTGGGGGAAAGCACATCGTCCATGAGCACTTTGACGAAGGCGGAGCCGACAATGACACCGTCGACACCTTTCACTTTTTCTCGGGCGGTTTGTTCGTTGACTCCGAAGCCGACATAGACGGGGGTCTCAGTGTGGGTACGGATCTGCTCGATGATGGGGGTGAGATCTTCGGCCTGGCCGCTGCCGGTGATCCCGGCGTAGGCGACAAGGTAGAGGAATTTGCGGGCGTCTTTGGCTATCATGGCAATCCGCTCCGGGGTATCGGTGGGGGCGATGAAGTCGATCAGGCTCAATCCCGCCTCTTCGATCAGGGGTTTCCAGGGCTGCGCCTCTTCGTAAGGGAGGTCGGGGATGATGAAGCCGTGCACGTCTGCTGCCTGGGCTTTTTCGATGAAAGTGGCCATCCCTTTGTGATAAAACGGGTTGAAATATCCCATCCAGAGAGTATCGATCATGGGGCCGATTTCGCGGGAGATTTCGAAGAGATCGTCGAGTTTGAAACCGTTCTGGAGGGAGCGGAGGTTGGCTTGTTCGATGATGGGGCCGTCGGCCACGGGATCGGAGAAGGGGATTCCCATTTCGAGGGTATCGACTCCGGCATCCCGCAGGGCGAGGGCAAGGTCGACGGTGAAATATTTGTCCGGGAATCCGGTTGTGATATAGGCAACAAGTCGTTTCATGGTATGGGTCTTTCAGATGATGTTTGTGTTATTATACATTTTTTAGATAAAATGAGGTCGGTCAAAGAGAGATTGGCTGCCGGTCGGCAGAAAAAGGCAAGCAAGAGATGCGTAGCTATATTTTGTGATGCGAATGGAATGTCCCATTTCTGATTTACGCGCTCTTGCCCGTGCCTTTATTTTCCTTCCGCCCATCAGCCAATCCCTCTTTGATATTGAGAAGAAAGGGTAGGGTGTTGTACCCTTACAACACCAAAAGAATATTTTAAACAGGTTCGCAGGAAAAAAAATGAGCATCCACACCCCCCGCATCGAAAAGCGTGTGACGGTCACGACCATCGCCGCTATGAAAAATAAAGAGCCGATCACGATGGTGACGGCGTATGATGCATTGTTTGCCGGATTGTTTGACGGGGAAGTGGAGATGATTCTGGTCGGGGACAGTCTCAACATGAGTTTCCTCGGCAGAGACGATACCCTGAGTGCCACGATGGATCAAATGATTTACCACACGCAGGCGGTGTGCAACGGAGCCAAGCTGCCTCTTATTGTCTTTGACATGCCGTTCGGGTCGTATCTGACCGAGGAGCAGGCACTGGCCAACGCGGTGCGGGTCTACAGTGAGACCGATGCTCAAGCGGTCAAGATCGAAGGGGGCGTCGAGCGGGCACCGCTGGTACGGCACTTGACCCATCACGGGATCGCGGTGGTCGCCCATATCGGGCTCATGCCCCAGTCGGTACGTGCCGAAGGGGGATACCATATCGTGGGCAAGGATGATGCGGACATCGAACGCCTTATCGCCGATGCTCTGGCGCTTCAAGAGGCCGGAGCCTTTGCGATGGTGCTTGAAGGGATGAAGACTGAAGCAGCCCGTCGCATCACCGAGGCACTTGACATTCCGACCATCGGCATCGGTGCGGGCAATGTTACGGATGGTCAAGTATTGGTGTGGAGCGATATGTTCGGCTTTTTTGAAGCTTTCAAGCCCAAATTTGTCAAACGATACATCGATGGGGCTTCTCTGATCCGCCAGGGGTTGGAGCAGTACCGCAATGAAGTCAAGGGGAGGGAATTTCCGGATGATGCCCATTCCTACTAACCCCCTAAAGCCTACAATGAGGAGAAACTGAATATGGAACGCATGGTTGAGATCGAACGCTTCGAAGGGGAGGGGAACTACGAAACCTCCCTGCGCCCAAGCTCATGGGATGAGTATGTCGGGCAGGAGAAGATCAAGAAGAACCTCAAAGTATTTATCGAAGCGAGCCGTAAACGGAGCGAAGCACTGGATCACATCCTCTTCTTTGGCCCTCCGGGTCTGGGTAAGACGACGCTGGCCAATATCATCGCCACTGAAATGGGAACCAACATCAAGACCACAGCCGCACCCATGATCGAAAAATCCGGTGATCTCGCAGCACTGTTGACCAATATCGAGGAGGGGGACATCCTCTTCATCGATGAGATCCACCGGATGAGCCCGGCGATCGAAGAGATTCTCTATCCGGCGATGGAGGATTTTCGTCTCGACATCATCATCGGCTCGGGCCCGGCGGCGCAGACGGTCAAGATTGACCTGCCCCGCTTCACCCTCATTGGCGCTACCACCCGTGCCGGGATGCTGAGCAATCCCCTCCGGGAGCGCTTCGGGATGCACTTCCGGATGCAGTTTTATACCCCCGAAGAGCTGGGCACCATCGTCGAGCAGGCAGCACTCAAGCTGGGCAAGCCGACTGCCGGAGATGCGGCACATGAGATTGCCCGCCGATCGCGGGGCACCCCACGGATCGCTCTGCGTCTGCTGCGTCGGGTGCGGGATTTCGCCGAAGTGGCGGACGAAGCACAGATCGCCTTGCCCCGTACCCAGTATGCGCTTGATGAATTGGGGGTCAACAGCATTGGGTTTGATGAACAGGATATCCGCCTGCTCGAACTACTGATTCTTGCGAAAGGGAAACCGATGGGTCTCAGCACAATCGGCGCCTCCCTCAGTGAAGACGAAGGGACGATCGAGGACGTCCTCGAGCCATACCTCATCGCCAACGGCTACATCGAGCGAACAGCCAGAGGGCGGATCGCGACCCCCAAAACGTACGAACTGTTCCGCATGACCCCTCCGACGCAGGAGCAAGGAGACTTGTTTGGATAGGACGACGGGGATCATCATGATCCTGTTCGGGGTCGCGGTGTGGGCAGC
>WFSU01000094.1 GCA_015485845.1 Nitratifractor sp.
ATGTAGTAAAAATGCTAACAAATCAGAGTAGCCAATAAATTACCTAGCGGCAATTTATTGGCTATCTTCAGTCGTTATAATTACAGTTTACCAAACCAACATACAAATTTAGATATACTCTAATTAGCTAAAAAAAGAGTCAAAATGCCTAAAATATTTGAATACCTTGGAATTACTATAATGTTTTACAGCAATGAGCATGAACCAATTCATGTTCATGGTAAATATCAAACTTTTGAATCAAAAGCAGATTTCATTATTGTTGATGGAAAAATAATTGATATTAAAATAAAAGATGTAAAAGGTAAAAGACCACTTCCAAAAAAAGAGTTAAGAGAATTTAAAAACTTCGTTAATAAATTCAAAGATGATATTGTTCAGAAATGGGTAGATTATTTTGTTTATCACAAATCAGTACAATGTATCAAAATTGAAGGAAAGGTAAAATAAATTATGTCTAAATTAATTTCAATAGAAAAAGCTAAATATATTAATGATTATAAAATATCATTATTATTCAATGATGGTAAAGAAAATATATTAGATTTTAAAAATTTTATTGCTCAATCACAACATCCAGATATTAAAAAATATGAAGACTTAAGTTTATTCAAAAAATTCAATTTAGAGTATGGTGAACTTGAATGGAATGATTATGATTTGGCTTTTCCTGTATATGATTTATATAAAGGTTCAATCGAACATTAAAATTATAACAAATCAGAGGAGAGGAACAAGCTAAAACTGTGATTTTTCGAGCTTTTATTGTGTCAAGTCAGATACTTTAAAGACCGAATATATCTTGCACAATATCGCGTGTCCCTCACTTTAGGCGCTACAAACACATTCACCCAAGCAACTCCCTCCGCATATCCTCCATCGAAAACCCCCGAAACACCACCTCATATCCCCGATGTTTCTGCAGCAGTTTTTCCGCTTTTTTCTCCAAACGTTTCAGATCAATCCTCTCGGGATTTCGCTTCACCTCTGCGATGAGCATCTTTTTCTCATCCTCATTGACCGCGACGATGTCGATCTCGTTTTGGTTTCCTTTTTCCCAGTAGGTACCGATAGCGGAAAATGCCCCGGTAGTCTTGAGCCGTTCGATGAAAAATTTCTCCAGAAACCTGCCGCTGTAGGTAGCAAAATCCCGCTGGACGATGGATCGGACGTAGGCGTAGTTTTCGATCTCGATGGCTGAGCGGTTCTTGTAGATGAAACGGAACCAGAAGTGGAAAAAGTTGTCGATGATCTCGTACTTGAGCGTCCGGCTCCCCTCTTTGGCGAAAATCGGCTTGATTTTTTTGATGAGGGTGTATTCGTTTTCCAGTCTGTCCAGATATCCGCCGATGTTTTTCCCCAGTATGCTCTCGATCTCGGAGCGGGACGTTTTGGAGGACGCGATGAGTGAGAGGATGGAAAAGTAGGTGGTGTACTCCCTGCCAAACTCCTCGATGAGTAGGTTCTTCCCCTCATCGATAAACAAAGAGTTCTCATCAAACACCATCGCCAACTGCGCCTCGAAAGTCAAAGCACCGTTGTCCACAAATAACTCGACATATTTGGCAACACCACCGGTCAGGATGTAAAACGAGAGCAAATCCTCATCGCTGTATCCGGGGTGATTGTCAGCCAGAATCTCCTGGAGGGTCTCTACGCCAAAAGGCTTGAGGTGTATCTTGTGATCGGCACGGCCGAAGAGGGGTTCTTTTTTGTCTTCAAATATCTTTTTCATCAGTGAGTAGATCGATCCGCTCAGGATGAGGTTCATGTGACTTCGATCCTTGTGGCTGTCCCAGATGTTCTGCATATCGGCATAAAGGGTACTGTTGATCGCCAAAAACTCTTGAAATTCGTCAATGACGAGAGTAAACGGCGTGTTTTTGGCAAGGTTCATCATGTAGGCAAAAAGATCTCTGAACTTGTCAAAAGTACCAAAGACTTCGATCCCAAGTTCATTTTGGATGATGGTAACAAACTCTTCACAAAGCAGTGCCTCGTTTTTCTTCGAAATGAACAGATAGACCCTTTGGGGGTACGCTTCTTTGATAAGTTTTGTCTTGCCGATCCGTCTGCGTCCTACGATGACCGTCATGCGTGAAGAGCGTACTGCATCCTCCCCGATCTTCCTCAGATAGGCTAACTCTTTTTTTCTGTTGTAAAACTTCATGACCAAGACCTCTATTGGCGTAACTACCATTACTGTAATGGATATTACTATAATTTGGCTGAAGAAGATGTTGATTTCCGACGATCATAAAAGGCTATGCAGGCGGCGCACCGCCTGAGATATCTATGACGATACGTTTGGGGCTATTTGAACGTATCGCACGCCCGCAGATCCCCTTTGACAAACCCTTGCTTGAACCATGCCATCCGCTGCCTGGAGCTTCCATGTGTAAAGCCGTCGGGGCGAACATACCCTGTAGCTTCTTTCTGCAACTTGTCATCCCCGATCTTGCTGGCGGCATTGAGTGCTTCTTCAATGTCCCCGGGTTCAAGGATATGGAAACGCTTCTGCGCATAGTGTGCCCATACACCGGCATAGCAATCAGCCTGAAGCTCCACACGCACCTGCAAGTGATTGGCCTGGGTTTCGCTGCGCACCCGCTGTTTCATCCGCTGTACTTGATCGAGCGTCCCTTGCAAATCCTGAACATGATGCCCGATCTCATGTGCCAAAACATATGCCTGTGCGAAATCCCCCGGTGCATTGTGACGACGTGCCAACTCATCGAAGAAGCCAAGATCGAGATAAACCTTTTTGTCCGCCGGACAATAAAACGGCCCCATTTGGGCGCTGGCATGTCCGCATCCACTGTGGGTACTGCCCCGGTAGAGCACCAGCGTCGGTTTGGTGTATTTCAGCCCGTATTTTGGGAGGATACTACTCCAGACATCTTCGGTATCTTTGAGGACTGTTTTGATAAATTTGGCTTCTTTCGTCTCTTCATCCTTGCTCAAGTGGGAGGAGGAAGCGCCACCGCCCATACCGACAAGGCTCAATGGATTAAAACCACTAAAATACGCCAAAGCACCTACCCCGAGTACCATCAATCCAAATTTACTCCGAAGCAACGGCTTGATCAGCGGCCAGAGCATCATCATCATTCCCATTGAAGGCAATCCGCGCCCCCCACCACCGCCGCCACTGCTACGGCGATCTTCTACATTTGTACTCTCTTCCCGGTCTTCCCAACGCATGATATTCCTTTGTAGAGTTGTTTAAAGAATTATACCGATTGAAAGTAAAATTTGACTACAATATCCCCCTATTTACGTTCGAAGAAGGAGTCGATGTGTCGTTAGCGCTTGCTCGAAAATACCGCCCTTCTACTTTCGACGATCTGGTCGGGCAGGATGCCGTCTCTCAGACCCTTTCACTCGCCCTTGACGGCGACCGGCTCTCGCATGCCTACCTCTTTTCGGGGCTGCGCGGCAGCGGGAAAACCTCTACGGCACGGATCTTTGCCAAAGCACTCCTCTGCGAAAAAGGCCCCTCCTCCAAACCCTGCAACAAATGTGATCACTGCCTCATGGCCAACGAATCGCGCCACATGGACATCATCGAGATGGATGCCGCCTCCAATCGGGGGATCGACGATATCAAAGAACTCATCGAACATACCAAGTACAAGCCCAGCGCCGGCCGCTTTAAGATCTTTATCATTGACGAAGTACACATGCTCACCACGCAGGCGTTTAACGCTCTGCTCAAAACCCTCGAAGAGCCCCCCGACTTCGTCAAATTTATCCTCGCCACTACTGATCCGTTGAAGCTCCCGGCGACGATCCTCAGCCGCACCCAGCACTTCCGTTTCAAAAAGATCCCCCAGAAACTGGTACTCAATCACCTCCAGCATATCCTCAACCTTGAGGAGGTCGAGTACAACAACGATGCTCTGGATATCATCGCCCGCAGCGGAGCGGGGAGCCTGAGAGATTCTCTGACACTCCTCGATCAAGCCATCGTCTACTCCAAAAGCCATGTTGACATAGAGACTGTGACCAATATGCTCGGGATCATCGAGCCTTCCCTGCTCGACACCCTTCTGGATCATATCCAAAACAAAGACGAGGAGAACATCCTCACCTTCATCCAGCAGGCGAGTGCCTACGAAGCGGAGATGATCATCGATGAATTGACGCTCCATCTCAAAACCATGCTTCTCGAGCGCGATCCCCGATTTTCTCCGATGATCATCGACCGATTTTTCCGCACACTGGCGGATGCCAAGGAGATACTCGGTATGGGGAGTGACGGGGAGTTTGTCCTCTCTCTGACCTTGTTCAAAATGGTTGAGGCACTGCAGATCCGTGACATCGATGCGATGATCCATACCCTGCAGAAGGAGCTCTCCGGAGTCAAGGTGCCTGAGCAGAAGGCATCCAAACCTGCCCAGGAGCCTGTCCCAACCGCTCCTGCCAAACCGGCCGAAGCACAAAAGATCGAAGAATCCTCAGTCTCTTCTGAAGCTGCCCCGCTGCCTGACAAATCAGAGCCACCTGCTCATGCACCCATTGCCCAAGAACCAGCGACGGAACCGGCGCCCCCCTCTACCAACTCGGATCAGTCGTCACAGCTCCGATTTAAATCTCTACAGGAAAGAATTTACGACCGGGATTATGACCTGGGGAGTTGCTTCGAGCGCAACATCACTTTTGACCATTTCCGCGACCACACCCTTACCTGGACTTCTGCCGCAGAGGGTGACGACAAAAAAACCCTCATCCAGGGCTGGAGCATCATCAAAATGTTTGTTCAGGAGATTTTCGGCTTCGAGACAAAAATTGTCAATGTCCCCTCCACTGAACCGAAAAAAAAAACTAACCTCCCCATAACAGAACAAACACCTGCACCCACTGAGCCTCCCAAAGTCGGTTCCATGATCGAAGCGATCGAGCTCCCCGACGATCCAAACAGCTGCATCAATCCAGATCCCGGTACCACCGAAGCCAGCCGAGAAAAAGACCCCTCCACGCTCCTTCAGGAACCGATGGTCAAAGAGATAATCGAGCTTTTTCAGCCCAGGAAAGTGCGAATTGTTCGGAAAAGCTGAGATATTTTATCGGAGCAGCGACTTCAGTCGCTGATATGCGACTGAAGTCGCATCCCCAAGTTATAGTACCCTAAACGGTTTTAGAAAAGCTCTTCTTACTCCCGGCATACTTTTTCATATAGGCATCAAACGGCATGGCAATATTGCGAATCAGAAGGGTGCCGGTGGGACTGACCTGAATCTTGCGCTCATCCATGGTCAGCAGATCGGCATCTTCAAACTCTTTGAGCGCTTCGAGTGCATCAGAAAAATAATCGGCGAATACAATCCCGTGCTCGGCTTCGACGCGGGGGATATCGATGGCGAAGTTGGCCATGAGCTCCATGATGACCGCTTTGCGCACGACATCGTCTTCGGTCAGATCAACCCCCCGCTCAAAGGGGAGATTCCCGGCGTCGATAGCCGCTTCGTAGACTTTCATCTCTTTGGTATTTTGCGCGTAGTAACGCTCCCCTTCCCCGATACTCGTCAGACCGATCCCGATGAGATTGGCACCTCCTTTGGTGGTGTAGCCTTGGAAGTTGCGGTGGAGCTCCCCTTTGGCGATGGCGGCGAAGAGCTCATCCTCGGGCTTGGCGAAGTGATCCATCCCGACCATCTTGTAACCGTTATCGGTAAGGTAGTCAATGGTGTATTGGAAGATACGGAGCTTGACATCAGGACTGGGGATAGTAGTCTCGTCGAACTTGCGCATGGTTTTTTTCATCCACGGCACATGGGCGTAGTTGAACACGGCCAGACGATCGGGCTCGATAGCATACGCCAGTTCGAGGGTAGATTTGAAACTCTCAAAGGTCTGGTATGGCAGGCCGTAGATGAGATCCATGTTGATGCTTTCGATCCCGTAGTGACGTGCCAGATCGACGGCGGCTTTGGTCTCGTCGTAGGGTTGGATACGATGAATAGTCTCCTGAACTTTGGGGTCAAAATCCTGCACACCGAAACTGATGCGGGTAAATCCGTGCTTCTGAAACACGTGCATCTGCTCTTCGTTGAAATAGCGAGGGTCGATCTCGACGCTGATTTCGGCATCCGCGCTCCAGTTGGGAAAAGCCTGCTTGACATAGGTGATGATCTCATCCAGCTCAAACGCCTGATAATAGGTGGGTGTTCCGCCGCCAAAATGAAACTGGATCACTTCCCGTTTGGTATCCAAGTGCTTCGAGAGGATGTCGATCTCTTTTTTGAGATACTCGACGTAGCGGCTGAGTTTGTCCTCTTTGGACGTGTAGACGACATTGCAGCCGCAGAAATAGCAGGCACTCCGGCAAAAGGGGAGATGGATGTAGATCGAAAGGGCATTGGTACCCGTTTCGAGGTACTTCAGGTAAGCATCATAGTCAAACGCTTCACTGAACTCCAATGCCGTAGGATAACTGGTGTAGCGGGGGCCGGGCTTGGAATAGCGGCTAAATTTGTCGAGATCGATTTGGCTCATTTTTTTCCTTGTAATTTCTTCTGGATAAACCCGTATTCCTGCGTAATCAGCGCTGCTGATCCAGCCACACCATGATCCCCTTCTGGGCATGGAGGCGGTTTTCGGCTTCGGTGAAGATCACGTCGGCGTGTTTCTCGAAGGTCTCTTCGCTCACTTCGTAACCCCGATATGCCGGGAGGCAGTGGAGGAAGATCGCGTCGCCTTTAGCGTGCGCCATGAGAGATTCATCGACTTGATACCCTTCGAAGTCTTTGACGCGCTGGGCTTTTTCCTCTTCCTGCCCCATGCTCACCCACGTATCAGTGGTGACGACATCGCAGCCGGACACGGCGACAATCGGATCATCACCGAAGAGGAGCTTGGCACCGCTCTTTTCGGCCAGCTTCCGGGCTTCGGCGACAATCTGAGGATCACACTGGTACGCTTCGGGGGTTGCAATGCGCAGTTCAAAGCCAAGAATCGCTGCCAGATAGAGCCAGCTGTGCGCCATGTTGTTGCCGTCTCCGATGTAAGCGCAGACGGGGTTGTCTCCTTTGTCAAACTCGAGCATTGTCAGGTAATCAGTCATCAACTGTACGGGGTGATAACTATCGGTCAGGCCATTGATAACCGGGACACGGGAGTGGCGGGCAAACTCTTCGAGATCGGATTGTTCGTAGGTGCGGATCATCACCATATCGAGCATGCGACTGATGACACGGGCGGTATCTCTGAGCGGTTCACCGCGACCAAGCTGGAGATCGGTAGAGGAGAGGAAGAGCCCTACCCCGCCGAGCTGATAAATCCCCGTCTCGAAGCTGACCCGCGTGCGGGTCGAACTCTTCTCGAAGATCATCCCGAGTGTCTGGTGCTCGAGGTAGGGGATATATTCGTGTTGCTTCGTCTGGGCTTTGATGGTGCGAGCCAGCTCGATCATCTCGAGCAGCTCATCGGCTGTAAAATCCCGAAGGGTCAAAAAGTGTCGCATGGAGAGCCTCTCTTTCCGCACGTTGGGCGTGCGGGAAAATCAAAGAGAGTATTCTACCATAAAACAAATGAGGGACTATACTGCCCCCTGATCGATCATTGCATCGGCCACTTTCCGGAATCCGGCGATGTTGGCACCGACGATGAGATTACCGGGACTACCGTACGCATCGGCCGTCTCATAGGCAGTGTTGAAAATATTTTTCATGATCTCGAACAGTTTGGTATCCACCTCGGCAAAACTCCAATGCTCCATGCTGGCATTTTGCGCCATCTCAAGCTGACTGACGGCTACTCCACCTGCATTGGCTGCTTTGGCTGGCCCAAAAAGAACCCCGTGGTCAAGAAGGTAATCGATCGCCTCCGGTGTCGTGGGCATGTTGGCGCCTTCATTCACCAGCAGACAGCCGTTTTCGACCAGATGTCTGGCGTCGGTCAGGGTCAATTCATTCTGGGTCGCACTCGGGAACGCTACATCACAGGGAATACTCCAGACGGCATGACCGTTCTCGGGATAATTGTGCAGCGGGATATACGTGGCATCGGGGTGAAGTTTGGCGTATTCTTCAAGGGATCCCCGGTTGACCTCTTTGATCGCTTTGAGCGTCTCGACGTTGATACCGGCCGGGTGATGAATCGTCCCTTTGCTGTCGCTGCAGGAGACGGGAAGCGCCCCCATGCTGCGAAGTTTTTCGATGGTATAGGTCGCAACATTTCCCGAACCGGACACTGTACAGGTTTTCCCCTTGAGCTCCATATCGTTGGCGTTGAGGACATTTTCGGCAAAATAGACCGAGCCATATCCGGTCGCTTCGGTACGGGTGTTGGAGCCACCCCAGCGAAGATTCTTCCCGGTCAGGATCCCTTCAAAACGTCCGGTGA
>WFSU01000095.1 GCA_015485845.1 Nitratifractor sp.
CTTCCATGCCGATCCGGTGCAGAAGGTACTCTATGCGGGAGAAACCCTCAGCGGTGAAATCGCCACGCAGTTAAAGTTTAACCGCCACCTGCGCAAAACGATCGACAGCAAGATCGCCGATGTGTGCAACATCGCCAGTACCCGCTACGGCGGAGCGATCACCGCCGGGCTCTTCCTCGGAGAATTTATCGATGAACACCACCGCGACCGCTGGGCACACATCGACATCGCCGGCCCGGCGTTTGTCGAAGCGGCCTGGGGCGAAAACCCCCATGGCGCCAGCGGTGCCGGGGTGCGGATGGTCACCCGTCTGATCGAAAAAATCGCACGGGGAGAGGGGCATTAATCTCTATGGTATCTTTTGTGATATAATGTGCAAATAAACAGGAAAAGGAACGATCATGGCAGAGAAACCTCGGAAACGCAAGAGTGACAAAGGCGTCAAAGAGACAGACATCAAAAAGCTCATTCACCTGCTTAACCACATTGAGCGGGGCATCGATCTCCTGTATTATCTCCTCGACAACAAGCGACAGAATGCTTTCGTCGTCGCTCTTCTCTCTGCCACTGAGATCGATCTCAGTGCACACATTCGACACGAGAAACGCGATACCGA
This sequence comes from Nitratifractor sp., assembly GCA_015485845.1. Classification (GTDB taxonomy): domain Bacteria; phylum Campylobacterota; class Campylobacteria; order Campylobacterales; family Sulfurovaceae; genus S017-3. Next base: position 617 of record WFSU01000095.1, read on the forward strand.
TGTTCTTTTTGAGATCGATCCATCTAAAAACCTCTATGCGATTCTTTGCCAGGGTACCGAAGTGGACGGGGGGTACTATTTCATGCAGCGGTTGATCAAAACGATCAAGGAGACGGGGGGCCAAGAGATTTATTGCAGTGAGATCGAAGTCAACAATACCAACCACCCAATCCAGGAGATCGCCTTCCGCCTGCTCAACATGTACCAGCGGGTCAAGGCTCAAAAAGCCGACGGAGAGATCAGCTTTCACTCTTTACGTTGATCATCGGCCTTTCGCTTCTCCTTCTCGATCAGATCGATCCGCTCTCCGTTTTCGTTGAATTTACGCTGGAAATTCCCCCGAATGATCGCAAACGTCATCCACGAAAACACCACGATGGCTATCACATAAAAGATATCACCGATGCTCATTTTACTTCCTTATTGGGGATTGTAATCTTCTCAAATCCCTCATAATTCTGCCGCAACGCTTCATATGCCACCAGCCCGACACTGACACCAAGATTGAGGCTGCGGCCACCTGATCCCATCGGGATCGTCAGGCAGCGATCGGGATGCTCGAGCAACACACGCTCATCCAATCCACGGGTCTCGGAGCCGAACAAAAGGTAATCCCCGCGTTGAAAATCCGCATCCCAATAAAGCCGGTCGGTCTTGGTCGTCGCCAGATGGGTACGATCGTCGATCGGATGGGTAGCAAGGAAATCGGCAAAACTCTCCCACACCACCAGATCAAGCTGCGACCAGTAGTCGAGCCCCGCCCGCTTGACCGCCTTGTCATCGATATCAAACCCCAGCGGCTTGACGAGATGAAGCGTCGCCCCGAGGTTGACACATAACCGACCGATCGTGCCGGTGTTGGGGGGGATTTGTGGTTCGACGAGTACGATATTGATCAAAATATCACCGTTTTATTCCCATTCACAAACACTCGATCGTGCAGCACCAATGCCAAGGCTCGCGAAAGGACGATCTTCTCCACATCCCGACCGGCACGACGCATCTCTTCCCAGCCGTACCGATGGTTGACCGGGATCACATCCTGGGCGATGATGGGGCCTTCATCGAGATCATCGGTCACAAAGTGCGCCGTAGCTCCGATGATCTTGACCCCACGCTCGTACGCTTGCTTGTAGGGGTTTGCGCCGATAAATGCTGGGAGAAAGGAGTGATGGATGTTGATAATCTTCCGCGCATACGCTGCAACAAACGTCGGGGTGAGGATGCGCATGTATTTGGCCAGCACAATGTAGTCAAACGCATACCGGTCGATCTGCGCCATCACTTTGGCTTCATGCTCTTCGCGCGTCAACCCCTCGGCTGAAACAAGATGAAACGGGATACCAAACCGCTCGACGAGGGGACGAAGCGTGTCGTGATTGGCAATCACCGCCTCGATATCGGCTTCGAGCTCTCCATCAGCATGACGGATAAGTATATCCCCAAGAGCATGGGCTTCTTTGGTCGCCAGCAGGAGGATTTTCTTGCGACGCGGTAGCACGAGGCGAATGTCCGATTGTGCCGGGACGATGGCTTGGAGTGCTGCTTTTAGATCATCGGGGTCAAACGTGCCGGTCACAACCGTCCGCATGAAAAATCGTCCGTGCTCCTTGTCGACAAACTCCCGGTTGTTTTCGATGTTGAGATCCCGATCATAAAAGACTTTGGAGATCTTGTACACCAGCCCTTTTTCGTCCGGGCAATCAATGAGGACGCGTGCGCGTTGTTCCATCTCTATCCCTTACGCTTGCGAAGCATAATCGGCGATAATCCCACCCATTTCGTCGGTCGTACAAATCTCTTTGGCATCATACGCTCCGATATCGCCGGTGCGGTACCCCTCATGCAGAGTACGTTTGATCGCCGATTCGATCCGGTCGGCAGCTCGGGTCTCCCCGAGAGCGTAGCGGAGCATCATTGCCGCACTGGCAATGGTTGCGATGGGGTTGGCGATCCCCTGCCCGGCGATGTCGGGTGCTGAGCCGTGGATGGGTTCAAACAGTCCAACCCCCTCCCCGGTACTCGCACTTGGCAACAGCCCGATCGAACCGCTGAGCATGCTGGCTGCATCGGAGAGGATGTCACCAAAAATGTTACCGGTGAGCATCACGTCAAACTGCCCCGGATCACGGATCAGCTGCATGGCGGCATTATCAACATACATGTGGCTGAGTACCACTTCGGGATACCCCACCGCCACCTCTTCAACAATGTCACGCCAGAACTGGCTTACTTCAAGGACGTTAGCTTTGTCAACGGAGCAGAGACGCTTATCCCGTTTCATCGCGATCTCAAACGCCACTTTGGCGATGCGAAGCACCTCTTCACGAGTGTAGATCATGGTATTGAATGCCCGATCATCGTGCTGCTCACGGGGCTGGCCGAAGTAGATCCCGCCGGTGAGTTCCCGCACGACCATGATGTCAACCCCTTTGACCACTTCGGGCTTGAGCGTCGAAGCATTGACCAGCTCTTCGTACACCGTGGCCGGGCGGAGATTGGCGAAGGTACCCATTGCTTTTCGCAATCCCAGCAAACCGCTCTCAGGACGCAAATGACGTTCGAGGGTATCCCATTTGGGTCCACCGATGGCACCAAAAAGAACCGCATCACACTGCTTGACCCCCTGAATCGTCTCCTCAGGAAGCGGCACACCCGTCGCGTCGATCGCTGCGCCGCCCAGGAGCATCTCTTTGTACGTAAAGTTAATGTCTTCAACGGCGGCTACGGCATCGAGTACTTTGATTGCTTCATCCACGATCTCAGGGCCGATACCATCCCCTTTGATCACTCCGATGGTGTAATTTTGACTCATGCAGCCCCCTTTTCGACGATCTCTTTCTGGGCATAGGCAATAAGCCCACCGGCATCCACCAACTCCTGCATAAAGGGAGGAATCGGGGTAAATTTGTACGTTTTCCCCTGCGTCTCGTTGATGATTTCACCGGTGCTCATATCGATGCGCACGGTATCCCC
>WFSU01000096.1 GCA_015485845.1 Nitratifractor sp.
CGACGAATCCCTCGATGACGATGTCGACGTCGCGGGGGATGTAGATGTCATTGGTGATCGATTGGATCAGCTGGGCGTTGCGGTTACGGATAAAGCCGTAGAGGAGCATCTCAAACATCCCGTGCGGCATCGGCGCCTGCCCGCTCCAGATGTAGAGCGGATCGCCCCCGATGGCGACCGTGACAGGCATCTTCTGCCCCGCGTCGCGGTACTGATCGAAGAAATGGCTGGCGTCTTTGTGGATCTGCCAGTGCATCCCGAGGCGGTTTTTGCCGTATTGCTGGAGGCGGTACATCCCGAGGTTTTGCATCGCTCCGTCGAGGCTTCGGGTGTAGACCTGCCCCATGGTGATGAAGCGTCCGCCGTCTGCTTCCCATGTCTTGAGGATCGGCAGGGCATCGAGGTCGACCTCTTCTTTGGGGATGATTACCTCCTGACATTCGCCGCGAAATTTCAGCCGCTTGGGGAAGACGTTTTTCAGAGCAAACATTCTGGGGATCATGGCGATCTTGTCGCGCAGGGTTTTGGGGGGCTTGAGTTTGAGGAGGCTGTCGATATTATTTGCTATGGTATCGGGGTGTTGACCGAGGATCTTCTGCGTCAACTCCTTGTTGGCAAAGATATTCATCAATATTGGCATAGCATACTCGATCCCCTTCTCACGCCACACCGGCCGGCTAAAGAGCAACGGCCGGGAATCGGGCTTCTTGACCTCAATGTAGGCGACATGGGGGATCTCCAGCTCTACATCGAGCGGTTCATCAATGATCTTGAGGTTTCCATTTTCTTTGAGCCAGGCGACGACATCTTCCATATTGTTTCCTATTAATAGTTGATATTAATCGTATTATAGCCAATCGGAGACTGTTAGAGCTTCTTATGCAAAATCTTTTCGATTTTAATATTCTCTTGTTCGATTCTGTTGGATTTATCGTAAAGCAGCGTGGGGATGAAACTTTTGAATCGGCGCGACATGATAAAAAATTGCAATTGTAATTGCATCTCTTTTATATTATTCAGGACATCTTTCCGGGTTTTTTCATCGAGTTTTTGTGCGAAGTTTTTGAGGGCCTTCATCGATTTGGCAGATTTCTTTGTCATCATCGCAAAATGTTTGTCGAGATCCGGCAAAGCAATTCCCCAAACTTTGTAGAGATACACGGCTCCCATTTTCTGGGCAATAGTCGAGATGCGTGTCGTAAAAAAGACGTAATCCCTCTGGGTTTTGTCCTGGGTCAGGATTTCTGCGGCTTTGTTGATCTGTACCCTGCTCTTTTCCAATGCCTGAAAAAAGGGAATTGCATGTTCGGTATCGGTGGTATGCAGGAGATCACCCTGTGTCAGTTTAGCAAAATGCTCTTGTGCCTTTTGGATCAGAGGAGGGATGGCGGCATCAACATCTTGAGGATGGTGCACGAGGTAATCGTGGGCATCCGTCAAATTTTTTTTCAAGGCAGCATAATCTTTTTCCAGCTGTTTTTCCGGATTGTTAAATGGGTTTCCGGTACCGATCAAAGCATGCGATTTAATGATACGCATGCTCAAGACGCGCGAACGCTCCAATGTGTGCATGAGATCGGTTTTGTTGGCGATATTGGCTGATAAAGTCAGCGAAGAGGTCACGAAAAGTATGAAAAGCTTTCTCCAGCGCATGTGTCTTGTACCCCTCTCTTGAAAATGATGAGATACATTCTATCATAAAAAAGTCAAAAAATCATCATAACCTCTCCGGCATCTCATCCTTGAAGGCAATTTCCTCGGCTTCTTTGAGCAGATCCAGAGCACCACGATCAACCATGACTTTTGCCAGAGTTTTACCCAGTTTCTCTGAAGTATCCCTGGGCACACGGAGGGTCTCTTCCATGATCCGGGTGCCGTCTGGGAAGCCGAGCATGGTGCGGACGACGATTTCATCGCCTTCCAGAACGGCATTGACCGCGACGGGGGCGGAGCATCCAGCTCCGATGGCGGCGACGAAATCACGTTCGATCTGAGTGCAGAGATAGGTGTCGGGGTCGTTGAGGGCTTCGGCGACTGTGCGAGCGAGAGGGCTGTCGGCGACGATTTCGATTCCCAGTGCTGCCTGACCCATCGGGGGGATCATGAAGTCGAGCTTCTGGACATAAGGGATGTCCCGGAGCAGATCGAGGCGATGCAGACCGATGTAGGCAAGGATGATGGCATCGTACTGACCCTCGGCAAGCTTGCGCAAACGGGTGTTGACATTGCCACGCAGGTCACGGAGTACCAGATCATCGCGCTGTTGAGAGACTTGCATGCGTCGGCGGAGGCTGGTGGTACCGACAATGGCGCCTTCAGGGAGTTCCTCGAGCGAAGCGTATTTGTGGGAGAGGAAGACATCACTCTGATCTTGACGCTCGGTAATGGCAGCGAGCTCCAGCCCGTCGGGGATGTAGGTGGGGACGTCTTTGAGGGAGTGGACGGCCATGTCGGCCTGGCCGGAGAGCATCGCGTCTTCGAGCTCTTTGGTGAAGTGTCCTTTGCCGCCGATGAGAGCCAGCGGTCGGTCGAGGATCTGGTCTCCTTTGGAGGTCATTTTATTGATCACGACATCGATCTCGGGGAAAAGTTCCCCGATCCGTGTCTGAATGTGGTACGCTTGCCAGAGAGCGAGGGCACTCTCCCGGGTGGCGATGGTGAGCTTTGGTTGCACGGGGTTCCTTATTGGCCGATGATGGCGGCTTTGTACTGGATGCGGCTCTGGTCGTATTTGCCGTCATAATAGATCGTGGGGGTGCCGTTGACCATCATGCGGGTACCGTGATCGGTGTCGGACTTGACGGCATCTTTGATGTCCTGGGCATCGATAGCCGATTGCGGTATGTCGATCCCGAACTGTTTTTTAGCTTCGGCGAGGATTTTGGTGGCGTTGCGCTCGCGGTAGTTGATTTTGAGTTTGTACATTTTGAGTGCCTCGTCGATTTTGCCCTGTTTTTGGAGTACTTCCATGATACGGGTGAGGACATCGGAGACGGGGTGGAGCTTGAGCAGGGGCATATGGTAGTAGTAGAGTGCCAGTTTTTTGGGGTTTTTCTTGACATCTTCGATGATTCTGGGGACATCCTGACGGCAGAAGGGGCAGTCGGGATCGGAGAAGACGACGAGTTTGTGCGGGGCATCCTTGTCTCCGTAGAGGAGATGGGCATCGTCATAGTAGGAGTCTGGAAGATCCGGTTTGATGCTGCGACGGAGGCTTTTGCCACTGTGGGTGTCAAACATGTCCATGGTGGCCAGACCGGCTTTTTCGTTGACGAAAATCGTCTCGGGGGCTTTGAGCGATTTTTTATGATAGGTCAAATCCATGACGACCATGTAAATCGTCCAGTCGGCCGATCCGGGTACCGGTTTTTTGGTGACCACGTCGACTTTGTTCACTTTGACCTGGCGGTTGGTGACCACACTCTTTTTAATAAACGCGTTGAGATCAAATCCACCGGCATTAAGCGCGAGGCTCGCGGCGATCAGACTCATCGATAATTTCGACATCAATGACATCATCGTCTCCTTTGGAATGGGGGTTTGGGTTGTTCGGTCGCATTGTAGCAAACAAACGTAAATAGAGGGAATACAGCAGCATCAATAATCCGAGGAGATCGGTAAAGACCCCCGGTACGATAAGGAGGATCGCGGCGAAGAGGTACGCCAGCGCGGCATTGTGGGCGTTGCGCATGTTGGTGAGATCATTCAGGTTCATGGTGTTGAATGTGTTCATCAAAGCATACGGCGAAAGCTGGATCAGTAAGTATCCCAACGCCGCCGTACCGAGAATCCACACGACACTCCAGCCAAACCCAATCACCAGCCCCACTTTGAGGGAGATGAGAAGTTCACCGAAGAACAGCCCGACGACGAGAAGTCCCATGTCAGAGCCGTCCGATCACTTCATCACGCAATGCATCCATGGCCACATCGGTGCGCTCGAGTCCGTCACGGACGATGATCTCTGCCTGACCGTCGGCCAGTTTCTTACCGATGACGACGGCCAGCGGAATCCCAATGAGTTCAAAATCGCTCATCTTGGATCCAAACCGTTCCGGGCGATCATCGAGGAGTACCTCGATGCCGGCTTCCTGCAACTGTTTATAAAGGGCTTCGCCTGCTTCCCGTTCCGCCTCTTTTTTGACGTTGGAGATGATGATCTCGACGGCGAAGGGAGCCGAAGCCGGTGTCCAGATGCAGCCGCGATCGTCGTGGTGCTGCTCAATGATGGCCGCGAGCAGGCGGCTGATGCCAATGCCGTAGGTGCCCATCTCGTAGGGTTGGGCTTTGCCGTTTTCGTCGAGGAACGTTGCTCCGAGCGGTTCGGAATAACGGGTACCGAGCTGGAAGATGTGCCCTACTTCGATCCCTTTGGTGTGCGAAAGCGTTCCGCCGCAGTGGGGGCACACATCGCCCGGCTGTACCGCGACGAGGTCGGCGTAGTGCTCGCTCACGTCGGGCATCTGGACGCCGATGGTGTGGTACGCGTCACGGTTGCCCCCCATGATGAGGTTCTCTTCACTTCGCAGCTCCTGATCCATCCGGAAGATCACCCCTTCGGGCAGTGCGTTGAACCCCATGTAGCCGGGGGTCAATCCCGCTGCACGGAGCTCCTCTTCGCTCACATCGATCAGCTCATTGGCATCTACGGCGTTGCATGCTTTGGTCTCTTCGAGTTCGTCGTTGCCCCGGATGAAGAAGAGGACGATTTTCTCGATGCCCTCATCGTAGAGGGCTTTTTTGGCGACGGCCTTGATGAGATGGTGTGGATCGATGTGGAAAAACTCTGCCAGAGCATCGATGGTCGTCACACCCGGTGTATGAAAGTCGGTACGGGTCATCTCCGGGGCTTCATCCTCTCCGTATACTGGAGCCGGCTTGGGCGCACGTCGGGCTGCTTCGATGTTGGCACCGTAGCTGCAGCTGTCACAGACGACGATGGTATCTTCTCCGCTGTCGGCAAGTACCATGAACTCTTTGGAACCGCTGCCGCCGATCGCACCGCTGTCGGCTTCGACGATCCGGAAGTCCAGTCCCAGCCGCTCGAAGATCCGGCTGTAGGTTTGTTCCATGAGATCAAATTCCCGCCGCATATCTTCAGCATCTTTATGGAAACTGTAACCGTCTTTCATCAGAAATTCACGCCCCCGCATGAGGCCGAATCTCGGACGGATTTCGTCACGAAATTTTGTCTTGATCTGGTAGAGATTCAGCGGGAGTTGCTTGTAACTTTTGACAGTGTGGCGGACGAGATTGACCATCATCTCTTCGTGGGTGGGGCCGAGGACAAAATCGTTTGCTTTGCGATCTTTGAAGCGCAGGAGCTCCTTGCCGTACTTCTCATAACGACCGCTCTCTTCCCAGAGGGCAGCGGGGGTGACGAAGGCCAGATCGACCTCCTGACATCCGGCCGCGTCGAGTTCCTCTTTGGCAATGGCGCGGACTTTGTCGAGGACGCGTTTACCGGCGGGGAGGAAATTGTACAGCCCGCTCCCGCCGACGTTCTGGATAAATCCACCCCGTACGAGGTAAATGTGGCTCGGCAACGTTGCGTCGTTGGGGACTTCTTTGGTGGTGGGGATCAGCATTCGTGAAAAACGCATCAGCTCTCTCCTTGATGGGGATGATGGGGATAGTGGGCCGCTTCATCGGCGAGTTTCTTGTATTTGCGGGGATCGACGTCTTCGGTTGAGATGCCAAACATCTCTTTGAGCGCTTCGATGGTGGCGGCTCCGTCGTTCTCTTTAGAGATGGCACGGAGATTTTTGGTCGGCTCGTGGAGAAATTTGTCAAAGACCTGCGTGATCATCCGCTTCATGTTGGCTTCATGGCCGGCAGGGACGAAGCCTTTCTTGACCGTGCGTGCCACTTCGGCATCAATGACCTCATCGATGCGCAGGCGCAACCGTTTGATCACCGGTTCGACCGAGAGGGCACGGAGCCAGCGGAAAAACTCTTCCCGGTAGCGGTGGACGATCTCGCTCGCCTGTAAGGCTTGCTCCTGGCGCAGGGCGTGGTTGTTTTTGGAAATCGCCTGGAGATCGTCGATGCGGTAGAGTGCAATGTTCTCATTTTCGATCGTGTCGATGTCGCGGGGGATCGCCATGTCAAACCAGAGGCGCTTGAGATCGGGGTTGGTGATCATGTCATGGGTGATGATCGGCTCGGGTGCCGAGGTGGCGGTAAAGAGGAGGCGGTAGCGGTTGAGGACGACACGCAGGCGGTCGAAGTCGGTCACGCGGACATTTTCTCCGAGTTCTGCGGCCAGCGCTTCGGCGTGTTCCCGGTTGCGTGAGAGGATCAGGACATCCGCACCGCCACGCAGGAGGTGTTTGGCGGCCAGCCGCCCCATCTCTCCGGCGCCCACGACCATCCCGGTTATCCCGGTGATAGACCCCCCCATCGATTCGATCGCCTGAGCGACGGCCACGGAGGCGATGGAGATGGGGTTCTGGGAAATGTTGGTGACGTTGCGCACTTCGGCGGCGCACTTGACGGCGTAGCTCAGCACCCGGTTGAGCTCTTTTCCGGCGGTGCCGTTGGCGTGTGAGAGGCGAAAAGCTTCTTTGACCTGTCCGGTGATCTGTGCTTCGCCTACCACCAGCGAGTCGAGAGATGAGACAACGGAGAAGAGGTGCTCGACGGCTGCTTCATCCTCGAGGCGCAGTGCGGTGGAGCTGAGTTCATCGAAGTCGGCGTCAGTGAGTTTGCTCAGCAGACCGATGGCAGCATGGTAGGTGGCGAAGTTGTCCCGGGTGGCTGCGACGATCTCGATGCGGTTGCAGGTGTTGATGACAAAGGCTTCGAGCACCATCTCCAGTCCAACAAAGAGGTCGAGGAAGCGTCGGGTCGCGTCATCATTGACAAACGCGATCTTCTCCCGGCTCTCAAGGGAGCAGGTTTTGTAGTTGAAACTGACGACAAGATAATGCATCAAAAACTCCTTTCAATCATCGACCGGGCAATTGCCTCGAGGGAAGTCTCCCCGGCTTGTTCCATCAATTCGACCGCTTCAGTGATCAGGCGTCGGGCTTCGTTGCGGCTACGGTCGATGGCGTGATGCTTCTCCATTTCGGTGCGGATCCACTGTTCATCCGCCGGTCGCAGGGGGCGGCCATGGAGCGCCACGAGGCGGTCACGTCCCGCTTCGTTGAGGGCTTCGTGGAGGTAAATGTACGGCAGGGTCGTTTTCCCTTCGGCAAAATCGTGCATCGCCGGTTTGCCCAGTGTGGCTGCATCCTCAGTAATGTCAAGCAGATCATCGATCATTTGAAAGGCTAACCCAAGGTTGCGTCCGTACGTGCGATAGATGTTGCGATCTTTGCCCGAGAGGAGTGCAGCGGCTTCGGCACTGGCCTGGATGAGGGCGGCGGTTTTCTGATCGATCATGTTCAGGTACGCATCGCGGTCGGTATTGAACCGCTCGGCCAGCAGGATGTCGTTGCGCTCCCCGAGGCTGAGTCTCACGACGGCTTCGGAGATGACTTTGGCCACTTCCCGGCCGATGTCGTTGAGCTCGAGGAAGCCTTTGGAGTAGAGGACATCACCGAACATGATGGCGGTTTTGTTGTCAAAAGCGGCGTTGATGGAGGGGTGACCCCGGCGGACGTAGGCATCATCGAGTACGTCATCGTGCAGGAGGCTGGCGGCGTGGATCATTTCGACGATTGCCGCCGTTTTGACCGCAGGGAGAGATGTTCCGGCGATGGTGAGGATCAGCCGGGCACGCAGCCGCTTGCCGTGTGGCAGCCGGGCATAGAGCATCCGGGCGTCCGGGTCTCCGAGGTCGGCAATATATTGTTCGATTTTGCGTTCGACGGCTTCGAGCACGATGCTCCCCTACTCTTGCTGAGAGACGATGGCACCCACCGCTTCGATGTAGAGAGAATTTTTGGCATCCTCGAAGCGGGCAGCATCGGTGAACGGCAGCGTTTTAAGCATCTGCTCAAACTCTTCCTCGAGCCCCTTTTCTTCAAGCATAATCTCCATGATCGCCATCCGATCAAACAACTTATCCATTTCGTTGTTAACAATATCGGTATTGGCCATCCGGGCGATGTTGAAAAAGTTTTGCATAGGCGTTGTCACCAGATAATCGTCGTCTTCGTCAAAGATATTCATGTTGTTTCCTCGTTTTTAAAGGCGATTATTATACACAAAAGGTTTTGGCGGGTGGCTGAATATCGATCCCCTGAGTGTGCGTTATTTTTGGGTTATCCTTTTACGTTACAATAAGCGTATGAAACTGATACACTTCCTCGTCCTCCTCCTGACGGCTACCCTTACCCTCCATGCGGGTTACACCCTCCGCCCTGCCTCCCGTCCACACAGTGCCCTCGACCGGATGACGTTTCATCGGGTAGCTGATATGCGGACGATCCCGCAGGATCCGGCGTGGTATGCCCGACAGGCTCGTCCCATGAAGGTGATGACTCAGCTGCGGTACGATGCGGCATACAACCGGCGCTATTTCAAGCCCTGGCATATGCAGCGTTTCGGGGAGCCGCTTCAGGAGATGGAGTGGGCGTTTCGGATGGTACAGCGCCGCCCGGTCTACGACAATCGACACAAGCGAGTCCCCGAGAAAACGTGGCAATGGTGGGTCAAAAACGCCCATTTCGCTGCGTTCGATACCGTCAAAGGGTGTGCGGTGAGTGTCCGGCACACCAACCTACGGGCTCTCCCGACCCGTACCGCTGCCTACCGCGATCCGTGGAAAAATACCGAGGGGTTCCCGTTTGACTACAATCAGAACTCCGCCCTATACCCCAATACCCCCCTGTATGTTTCCCACTATTCACTTGATGGCAAATGGGCGTTTGTCCACTCTCCCGACGCATACGGCTGGGTGCCGGTGCGGAACATTGCGAGAGTAAGCGGGGCGTTTATCCGTCGGTTCAAGACCGGTCGCTACGCCATGGCGGTGCGGGACAACATGGCACTCTACCACAACCGTCGCCGGGTGAGCCTCGTGAAGCTGGGTACCCTCTTCCCGATGGATCGGCAGGGGCGGCATCTCCTTCTGGCGACACGGAGCCCCGGGGGCGAAGCCCGCATCGCCACCGTCAAACGCCCGTCCCTCGGGATGGTCGCCCCCAAACCGCTGGCCTTCACCCCGGCCAATCTCGCCTACATCGCCCGCCAGCTCAAGCGTGATCCCTACGGCTGGGGCGGGATCGCCTACGGGCGGGATTGTTCGGCGACGACACGGGATTTTTTCGGTGTGTTCGGGATCTTTCTGCGGCGCAACTCCTCCGATCAGGCCAGAGACGGGGCACAGGTGATCGACATCAAAGCCCTCAAAGGACGCGCCAAAAAAGATGCCATCCTCCAGCATGCCCACCCTTTTCGATCGCTCCTCTATGTCCCCGGTCACATCGGCATTTACCTTGGCCGCCACAAAAACGAGCCGGTACTGATGCACACGTACTGGGGTGTCCGCCTCAAAGACTACACCAAGTACACCCTCTCGCATACTGTCATCACCACCACCGAGCCGGGCAAGGAGCTCCCTAACCTTCGCCGCAAAAGTATGATGTCCAACACTTTGCAGAAAATTATCAATTTCTAAGGCAAATATGTTAAGATTGGCTATCATTTAATCAGACAGGAGTATACTCTTTGGATTCGCACCCTCCGTCGGGCTCTTCCGCCCAGCCTTCCGTTTTGCACATTTTTGGTGAGTATGGCGACATACTTTTCGGTACGATTTTTGCGGCACTGACGTATTATTTCCATCTCACCGGTCACACGTACCTCTCGACCCTCAGCGGCGCGATCGCCATCGGGGCGTTTTCAATCACCGTCTCCGAGATCGCGGAGATCCTCGCGGAGCGCCTCGAAGAGCCGTATGCCAGCTTCGTCCTCACCTTCTCGGCGGTCGCGGTGGAGATCATCCTCCTCTACATGATCGTCCTCGAGTCGCTCCACACCCCGAGCGCTCTCGAGACGGTCAAGGGGGGGATCATTTCGGCGGTGATCGTGGATATGAACGTCCTGCTTGGTTTGGCGGTCTTCATCGGAGGGCTGAGCTACAAGGAGCAGGAGCACAACGAAGACACTTCCAGTACGTATACCACCATCCTCCTGGTCGCCTCCTCCTCCCTGCTGGTGCCGAGTATTATCAATTACACCGACAACAGCCGTGGATTGTTTGATGCCTCCGTTGCGATTGCGATTGTGCTGGTGCTGTTTTATGTGGCGATTTTCATCTTCCAGACCCGCACCCACTCCCATTTTTTCAAAGCTACAGCCAAGAGCCGCCTTTTTCGTATCAAAAAGCATCGTGACGAAGCCGAAGAGGAGGAAGATGACGACTACTTCTTCGATCGTCTTGGCAATGTCTGGAACTTCATCGCTATTTTCGGCTTTATTTTCTTCATCGGAATGCTGGCGGAAGTGTTTGCGACCGATGGGATGAAGATCGCCACCGAGATGGGGATCTCGACCGGTCTGGCGGGTCTGCTCATCGCGATCATCGCCGTCTCACCGGAGATCCTCACCGCGATCAAAGCCGCCAGAGACGACGAGATCCAGCGGGTGGTCAACATCGCCATGGGAGCTTCGACGGTCTCGATCATGCTCACTGTTCCGGTGCTCATGGGGCTGGCCTACCTCAACGGCATCACCCTCACTCTCGATTTCAACGCCTTCCAGATCGGTGCCCTGATCCTCACGATCGTCCTCGCATGGAAGACCACCGACGACGGCGAGACCAATTATTTCGAGGGAATCAGTCATCTGATGTTCTTCGTCTCCTACGCGATCATCGCGACACTCTATCACTAATATTATCAAATATAGTTTTCACTGTTTTCCCCTCGATTTTTTATAAAGTTCGAGGGAAAAGTTCCGAAAATAACTCCAGGGAATTCTCGAGAAAACCATAGAGGATTCTCATGTGAAATATGAAAGAATTATCATAATTTTTTCTCTGACATTTCAAGCGGATATCCAGAAAAACACTCCGTAAAATCCCAGCAATGAATTTTATAAATATTTGTAAACGATAAAATAGTTTTACGTATAAATAAGCCATAATACGACATGTTTGAATATACTAAATTTCTATTTGCATCATGACAAATTTATATTTTTTCTAAAAAAATATTCAACAAAAGCACTAAAATATCTGAAAACAACATGGAATTCTTATACATTTTGAAAAGAGAATTTTTGGGAATATTTCTGCCACCCTTCCCTGGAATTCATTGAGAAATATGGCTTAGATCTAAAAATATTTATGAATATTCATATTGGGAAGTATTCAGGAGAAAGCAAAGACATATTAATGAATATACAGCTGAGTAATTTTCTGTTTTACGATGAAAATATTGAGGTAAATATTGCAGTGATATTTTTCTTGATAGAAATGGTTGCACGTGTTGCTTGACTTATCCCCTACTCTTCTTCTTTTTGTTGGTAGTTCCTTTGGTAGCAATCCCCCTCTTTTACACCGGATAATAAATTTACTGAGAGATAATGTCCCGATGATAAATTTTTACTCTTTGTATTTACTGAACATAGATCGGGGTTTTATTGTCCCAAAAACGATAGTCCAAAACTATGCACTTTCAGTGCAAGGCTTTAGCTTCTACAAATGTGTTAGAATGTCGTATGAGAAGAAGTGGTCATACCGTCAGTCAGATGCAGGCTCATATTGTGTGGGTAACCAAATACCGTTA
>WFSU01000097.1 GCA_015485845.1 Nitratifractor sp.
AAATTATGCACAGGATCAAATTCCCGTCCGCTGCTTTTGACTTCGATGAAGTGCAATACTCCCCGCTTTTGAGCAATGATGTCAATTTCTCCAAGTTTGCGGGCGTAATAGTTGCGCTCGACGATCAGAAAGCCGGCCTCTTCGAGGAACTGCGTCGCCAGCGTTTCAGCGTCGTTGCCAAATTGTTTGAGCAGGTTGCGTTGCATCAGGCACCTCCCCGAAGGAAGCCTATCACTTTGGCATCGACCTCACGGGTACCTGCCATCAACTCATCCAGCAGAGCATAAATTTTGCGAAATTCTTTATTATTCTTTTGCTCCATCTCAATCAGCCGTTTTGCCAGAGCATTGTAATGAAGGGAAAACTCACGCAGTTTTGTAAACGTACGCATGATTTCGATGCTTACTTCTACGGCTACTTTGCTTTTGAGTACAGCTGAGAGCATGTAGACACCGTTTTCGGTAAAGGCGTAAGGCAATTTTCTTCTACCTCCATATTGCTTCAAACTTGATGTCGCAAATTGCGACATCAAGTTTTCGTATTCTTCTTGAGTTAATTGGAACATAAAATCATCTGGAAATCTTTCATGGTTTCTTTTGACTTGTTCATTCAACCTTCTCGTCTCCACTTGATACAGCAATGCCAAATCTTCATCCAACATAATTTGTTTCCCGCGTAGGGTAAAAATTTTGTGATGGATAGGGGCAGTAAGTTCATTCATCGGGGAATCCTTTGGGCTTATTACCCCCAAAGTATAGAACAAAAAAAGCCATAAAGGGAAAAATGTGTCAAATTGTCATATTTTTTCAGGGGATGGGACTTTAGTCCCACAAATGGGGTGACAACCCCATATCTAAATTAAATATGCTGACGCGTTTGTTGGACTAAAGTCCAAGCCCCAAAGTTTTACTCCTCACTGTATCTAACTGCACCCCACCGCATCCCCGACCGGGATTACTTCCACTTCGACCGATTTGAAACGTGCGGTCATTACCACCTCGTCCGCTTCATCACCAAAAAGGGCATTGATGCGACTCTTGGCATGATGGAAAGTAGTGAAGAGGGTACGGGAGCGAACCTTATCGGTGTAGCGGACGCTCAGCGCTTCGGTCTCTCCGTGGGGGCTGCGGAGGATCACCCGGTCTCCGTATTTGCCTTCATCTTCTATGGGTATCAGGAGGAGGTCTTCATCGTACTTGGTATCGAGTTTACGGCTTCGTTTGGTCTGGGCAGCGTTGTTGTAGTGCGCCAGGGTACGGCCGGTAGTGAGGTAGTAGCCGATCGAACGGTCGGTAAAAAAGCGCCCCTCCAGAATCGCCTCGACCATGCCGCGTTTTTGCCATGAGTGGTACTGGAATTTTCCCAGTCCATCCTTGGTTCGGAAGTCAAGCAAATGCAAAATAGGCGTATCCTCATGATAGATCGGCCACTGCATCCCCCGCTTGCGGTGACGCTCGAGCCGATAGTAGTCCGCACCGCTGAAGCGTCGGGGAGCCACCCTACGCACCTCATCCCACACATCCTGTGACATGGCGAAGGCAAAATTCTCTTCATCGCCCAGAGCATGTGCCAGCTGAGTGAGTACCTCCCAATCATCAGGCAAATCACTCTCGACCAGCGGCTGGGAGAGGTGGAGGCGGCGCATGGCGTTGATGTAGACACCGGTTTTTTCATACGCTGATTTGACCCCGATGATGATGTCGGCATAGCGGGTCACCTCGGTCTCAAACAATTCCAGCACCATCATGAAATCGAGTTTTTTCAGCGCCAAATCAATCTTGTTTTGATTAGGGTGGATGTGCGCCAGATCTTCCCCCATATTGAGCAGCGCCCGTATCTCCCCCCGTTCCATCGCTTCGACCAGTTGCGGGGTCATCATCCCGATGCTCTCGGGCGTCTGATAATCGGGCAGATAGTACGGCAGACACCCCATGTCACAGGCTCCTTGGACATTGTTCTGCCCCCGCAGCGGCATGAGTCCGGCTCCGGTTTTTCCGATGTTGCCGGTCAGGAGTGCCAGGTGGGTAGCGGCCATGACCGATGCGCTGCCGTCGATGTGCTCGGTCAGCCCCAGCCCCCAGAAGATCATCGAGCGGCGGATGGCGTATTCGCGGGCGATGTTGGGGATCTGCTTGGCTAGATACTCATACCCCTCCACCTGCTCGAAAAAGCGGGGGTCGGCATACGGATCGCTCAGGATGCTCTCCCGGTACGCTTCAAACCCCGTCGTACGGCGGGCGACAAAATCCCGGTCATACAACTCCTCATCGAGGATAACGTACGCCATCATGTTGAGGATCATGAGGTTGGATTCAAACGGGATAATGCAGTTGTGTTTGGCCAAACGTGCCAGTTTGGTCTCCCGCACATCGATGGTGGCGACGCAATTGTGTTTTTTGGCCATGTCGACGATGCGGTTAGCGATGATGGGGTGGGCTTCCATGGTATTGGAGCCGATGACGACGATGAACTCGGTCTCGTAAATGTCGTTGTAGGGGTTGGTCGCCGCCCCCTCCCCGATCGTCGCCCGCATCCCGGCCAGACTCGGAGAGTGGCACACCCGGGCGCAGTTGTCCACATGGGGTGAGCCCATTGTCTGGCGGGTAAATTTCTGAAACGCATAGGCTGACTCACTGCTCGTACGCGCCCCGCCAATCGCACAAAAACTCTCCCCACCATGCTCCGTACGGATCGCATCAAGCTTGTGGGCGGCGATGGCAACAGCCGTTTCAAGATCGCAAGTAAGGAAATCATCATTAAACGGTGCTAATTTCTCGCCAAAATGCTCAGCTATAGCCGGATTGTCTGCGACAAACGACTTACGGATGCGCGGCTGGCGAATCCGATCATGGGCTTCGAGGAAATCGTACCCGTACTTCCCTTTGATACACAGCTTCCCCTGAGAAACCACCCCGTCATTCTGGGCATAGACTTTGGTGATACGATTGTTCTCTACCACACCCGTGATGTCGCAGCCCACGCCGCAGTAGGTACAGACGCTTTCGATCTCGCGGGTTGTTGTCGGGGTCATTGTGGGATCCTTGTGAACAGATTATTCCCCGCGTAGGGTGTGCAATTGCACACCTTTCGACGGTCAAATTATGGGGAGATTTAATAACCGCGTTGTGATTTTGGTGTGCTGTTGCACACCCTACGCGCTCACGCACGTTAAATTATTTGAAATTCCCAAAAACCAGCGGTGCTTTCAAATCCAACTGCTTCACCAGCGCGATCACCGCCTGCAGATCATCGATCTTCTTACCGCTGACCCGCACCTCATCCCCCTGAATGGAGGGGGTCACCTTGAGCTTGGCATCTTTGATCGCTTTGACGATCTGCTTGGCTTCATCTCGGTCGATCGTATCGACAATGCGATAGATTACTTTGGTGTTGCCACCGCTGATCCCCTCTGTTTTGACCTCTTCGAGGGATTTACCGGCGATGTTGCGTTTAATGAGCTTCGAGATGAGGATGTCTTTAAGCGCATCGATCTTCTGATCACTGGAGCTGCTCAAGCTCAGGGTTTTGGCTTTTTCGTTGAGGTCGATTTCGGCGGTAATCCCTTTGAAATCAAAACGGGTTGCCACCTCTTTTTGTGCCATGACGACGGCGTTTTTCATCTCCATCATGTCAAGCTTGGCTGAAATATCGAAGTAGTGGTCTTTGGCCATGGGTTATCTCCTTTTATCCCTCGATCCGCATCATCGTGATTGCATCGTCCACGACCTCAAGCTTTTTGAGTTGGGCTAAGGCAGCGTGCAACGCCCGCTCTTCGCAGGCGTGGGTCGTAAAGAGGAGCCGGACATGATCCTTGATCCGGGAGGGCTTCTGAAGCATCGAAGCAATAGAGATGCCTGCTTCACCGAGCGTGGAGGTCACGGCAGCGAGGACGCCGGGGCGGTCGATCACTTTGAGTTTGAGGTAGTATTGAGAGACGATTGCTTCGGCGGGGAGGAGCTTCAAGCCGCTCTCAAGTCCCTTTTTGTAGCCAAGCATCGGGCCGGTGTTACCCCGGACGATCTCGATGATATCGGCGATCACCGCGCTGGCGGTCGCATCCCCTCCGGCACCGGGTCCGTAAAACATTGTCTCGCCTACCCGGTCACCGACGACCGAGACGGCGTTCATCACCCCGTCCACTTTGGCGATCATTTCGCTCTGGGCGACCATCGCCGGATGGACGCGCAGCTCAACGCCATCTCCGTTGCGTTTGGCGATGCCGAGAAGTTTGATCGCGTAGCCAAATTCGTTGGCAAACTCTACATCGGTCGGGGTGATGTTTTCAATCCCTTCGATCAAGATATCTTCAGGCTTAGCATCGATCCCGTAAGCGATGGAAGCAAGAATCAACAGTTTGTGTGCCGCATCAAATCCCCCCACGTCAAACGTCGGATCGGCTTCGGCGTATCCGAGCTCCTGCGCTTCACGCAATACTGCATCATAGGAGACCCCCTCCGCGATCATCTTGGTGAGCATATAATTGCTCGTACCATTCATGATCCCCCGGATCGATTCGATGTGGTTGGCCGCCAGTCCCGTACGCAGCGCCCCGATGACAGGAATCCCACCGGCAACACTCGCCTCGTACATCAGCGGCAGATCACCGGCCAGCGCCTGAAGTTCATAACGATGATACGCCAGGAGGGCTTTGTTGGCGGTGACAACCGCTTTGCCATTGTTGAGTGCCCGTTTGACCAGAGCATAAGGCTCTTCGACACCACCCATAAGTTCGACAACAATATCGATCTCGGGATTGTCCACCACGTCGGCCGGGTTGTCACTGAGGATCAAATCGACGCCACGATCTTTGGCAAGATTTTGCACCACACCGTGGGTTGCGACGATCCGCTTGCCCGCACGTGCTTCGATGATATCCGCATTGGCTGCGAGAATCTGTGCGACGGAGGTACCGACGGTACCGACACCAAGGATACCGATCTTAACCATGTTTTTTCTCCTTCTTGAGTGCCGTGAGGTAACGCTTGATATTTTTGGCCGCTTGCCGGATTCGCTTTTCATTTTCAATCAGGGCGATCCGAACGTATTCATCGCCATACTTCCCAAACCCAATCCCGGGGCTCACCGCCACTTGTGCTTTCAGCAGGAGCTCTTTGGAAAACTCCAGCGATCCCATCTCTCGTGCACATTCGGGGATTTTCGCCCAAATGAACATACTGGCGTTTGGCTTACCCAAATCCCACCCGGCATTACCAAACGCTTCGATCATCACATCCCGGCGGTGAAGATATTTGGGGATCACCTTCTCGTCAACGAGATGTCCATACTCATCGAGTGCCACGGTGGCTGCGACTTGAATCGGTGTAAACATTCCGTAGTCCAGCCACGATTTGATCTTTTGAAGGGCTCCTACAAGCTTGGGGTTTCCAACGATGAAGCCGACCCGCCAACCGGCCATGTTGTAGCTCTTGGAGAGGGTAAAGCTCTCGACGGCTACATCTTTAGCGCCCTCAACTTGGAGGATCGAAGGGGTCTCGTAGCCGTCAAACGTGATGTCGGCATAAGCAATGTCGCTGATGAT
>WFSU01000098.1 GCA_015485845.1 Nitratifractor sp.
AGGGTTTGCATTATAATCAACCTGTTCGTTTTTTATGGAAGAAGTTGCACCAAATGGGTGAAAGAATTTGGGGTGGGCTTCTTCCTCTTAGGTACCTAATTATAGGGCAATTGTGGTTATTCTGTGATTGGGTATGGATTTTTTAGGGTTTAGATATCGGACTCTCGAACCCACCAAAAATGCTATAATGTCCCAACAAAACAAGGAATATCATGCCACCCCTCATCCTGACGATCCTGCCCGAGCCGTTCACGATCCACCGCCTTTCACCGGAAAGCGCGATCCCCGATGCCCTCTATCGCAGTCGCTTCTTCAGCATCACCCGCAGCGATGAAGAGCTCTCCCTCGTCTGTGAAAGCGCCATCACTATCCCCTCCTCCACTCAGGAGTCCGGCTGGCGTGCGCTCCAGGTACAAGGCCCCCTCGACTTCGCCCTGACCGGCATCCTCGCCCGACTCGCCACCACCCTCGCCGATGCCGACATCAGCCTCTTCGCCCTCTCCACCTACGACACCGACTATCTCCTCGTTCGGGAGAGTTCTCTGGATGAGGCTGTCCGAGCTTTGGAGGGGGCGGGGTATGGTGTGGTAGGTCATTGAGTTGACATTGTGCGCACAACCTGTTATAATCTTTTATGGAATTTGTATTTGATCCAGAGAAAAATGTAAAGCTGCTAAAAGAGCGTGGCATCTCTTTTGAAGATGTCATCGAAGCGATACTCGATGATCGCCTGCTCTTCGATGCAGCACATCCCAATACAGAAAAATACCCCCACCAGCGCCTGATGGTGGTAGAGATGGATCACTACACGTATGCTGTCCCCTATCTGATCGACGGTGAAAAGTTTGTACTCAAGACCGTCTATCCTGACCGACGCTACAAGAAACTGCTGGAGAAGAGAGATGAACGATAATTACCTCGATACCGAAGAAAAAAATGCAATGAAGATATGGGAGGATGTCAACCTCTCTGACGTATCCAACGACACGGACAATAGCCAGCGTCTCAAGGCTGCTGCCAGAAACTATGCCGAAAAAAACGAAACCAAAATGAACATCCGCATCTCCGTTGCGGAGCTTCAAAAAATCAAAAACTGCGCCGAAGCCGAAGGGCTCAAATACCAGACGTTTATCAAAAGCGTCCTGCACCGATACCTCACCGGACAACTCGTTGATCGGGGGCACGCAGTCGCGTCGTAGTTTCTATGAATCTTTGTCGTACTTTTTTATTTTTTAACGGACATTTTTAGTGTCCTGTTATGCTTGGAAATACCGGCTGATAGTGCTATAATGATCCTTGAATAAATAGTCATGTATAAAAAGGAAAAGCATGGATCCAGATAAAAAAGAAAGATACGTGCACTGGCAAAATTACCGGATCACACAGCTTTCTTTCTCTATCAATCTCTTTCTAAGTTTTGCAGTAGCTTCGCTCGCATACGCAATAAATTTAAAGTTGTCGCCTGAAAGCCAGCATCAAGAATTGCTCGTTTTCATAATCAATTGGTGGGCAGGGAGTGCGGCACTTGGCTGCGTCGCAACGATAAGCAGGCTTCTCGATTTTCGGTACACGGCAAAGAAAATCAGAGATGGCGGGGCTTTTAATGAATTTATGGCTAAACGGCTCGGACCGGTAACATGGGGAGCGTTTTGGGGGCAGTTAATCGCGTATGTTGCAGGTTCGTATTTCTTTATCAGTGGCATCGTAAACACATAACAAGGCGAATGCACTCGGACGGTAAATAGCGTCGCTCTGCTTTGCTTTTTGCCGCCGGTGATTTGCGACGCTACTTTAAAACCTCCACCTCAACCCCCGCAAACTCCCGCAACTTCCTAAAATCCCGATCAAACGTCACCAACTCACTACAAAACCTCTCCGCTGTTTTCAGATGAATCACATCATTGATGCTTTTGCATGCATCAATCTCATAGCACAGATCGTATGCTTCAAGAACGATAGAAGCAAACGGTATTTCCTGAACGTATTGTTTAAAATAATCGATAAGAGGTTGGCTCTCGGGAAGTGCACCCAGTTTAGCAAGGGAAAAGACGTACTCACTGAACACCAGCGGTGAGAGGAAAAACACCTCATCCACGATCGCCTCCTCGATCAACTCCTCGGCGATCTTCTGCTTGCCCTCATCCTGCATGACTGAATAATAGACCAGGACATTGGTATCAAAGAAGCGCATCGTTCATGTCCTCATCCAGCTTACAAATGTCGATGTCCTTGTCTATCGTGATCGTCGGTCGGTTTCGGGTGAGTTGCCGGAACTCCTCAAGTCTCTTTTGTCTCCGATCCTCCTCAGCATTCATAATCTCATGGATCACATTCACATACTTTTTGTCCAAAAAATACCCCTTGACCTGATTGCGCTTCTTATCGACAATCTCAGCAATATCGAGATGATCAATCTTGTGAAGATTGCGCTGAAGCTCCGAGATCGAAATCGTTTGCATATTTGTCCTTTTCATATATGTTATTGCATTATATAATAATCAAACTTAAGTGCCAAGCAAAAAGTAAATACGGTGTGAAGTATTGTTGAGTAACTTAGTTTTTGTGGTAAAATATGACTCAAGTATACATTCCCCCTCGAGGGTAGTTGGAAGGGAGTTAAGAAAAAATGTTTGACCTATCATACAGCAAAGAATTAGTCTTTACTGGAAACATTATTCAAGACTCTGATAACTCGATTGATCCAGACGAAAGTGAAAGGAGGTTTAACAGATACATCGAGCTACTAGATTCCATTGAAGGAAAAGAAGGAGTTGAGGTGGCAAAGTTAGTCATCCGATCTATGAGAGCTAAAGATGATTATGGGGCGTATCAAACTTCCCAAAGAGCTTTGTTTCGTTTTCCACCAGAGGTATCAGCACAAGCGATAGTAGATGAACTCCCAGATTTAATAGACAAAAATACAGAGTGGGCGGGTGAGATTTTGTGTGGATTGGCAAACGAAATAGAAGACGATGAAACTCCCTATATTAGTGCATTTTCTGTTGCGATCAGCAGAGCCAATCAAAGCGTGATAGAGAAAATAATGGAATACATAAAAAATGAGGAAATAGACGGCTGGCTAAGCCATAGGGTTGGAGTACTAAATATCACAAGCTCAATACAAGCTCCTGCTTCTTGACAAAAGTAAAAATTTGCACTACAATTGTATCTACAAAACAAAAAGGCTCCTCCCATGAAACAAGCAATAAATATCAGGCTGGAAAAGGACATCGTTCGGTATCTAGACGAATATGCAAGCGAATTGGATAAGACCCGAACCAGCCTCATCGAAAAGGCAATCGAGTATTATTTTGACAAACTGGACGAGATGATAGCTGACAAACGCATCGACGATCTCAAAGCCAGCAAAACCGAAGTCGTACCGCTGGAAGTTGTATTTGCTCAAGCCGGAATCGATGTATAAAGTAGCCTTCGAGCCAGAGGCTCAAAAAGAGTTTTTGAAACTCGACAGCACAGCACAACAGCTGGTCAGTCAAAAAATCATCGATTTAAAAAAGGGTCATTTCGCAAACGACAAAGCACTCAAAGGAAAACACAAAGGTAAATTCAGGAAACGTGCAGGAAATTACAGAATTATCTATCTCAGAGAAAACAATCTACTCGTGATAACAATCGTCAGAGTAGCACACAGAAAAAAAGTGTATTGAATCACTCTCTGTAAAATAAGCTATAATACCCCCATGCAAACAATAAACAACAAACAACAAAAACTTCTCACTCCTCACTTCTCACTCCTCACTTCTGAATCCAAAGGATTCAGACCATGATCGCCGCCCAACTCACCTGGGGGCTCCTCCCCGCCGACCTCGATCCGGAATACCGAGAGGTTTTCGAGCACCTGCAAAAGATAGGAGCCGTGGTCGAAGAGGACGGACTCTGGAAGCTCCACTCCCTCTACCGTATCGGCCGTCTCTATCTCGGACGGGACGGCAAAGGGTTCGTCGAAGCCGCGTTCAAGGAGCAGCGGGATCTACTGATCGAGCCGGATTTCCTCGGAGAGGCCAAGCGGGGGGACATCGTCGTCGCCAAGCGCTTCCTCGCCCGCCGAGGCCGCAGCAGCGGCAAGGTCGTCGCCATCCTCAAGCGGGCACACCGCTACACGTTGGCGTACACTGCCCGGGATGAGCAGGGCAATTTCCTCACCCTCGATCTGCGTACCGATCTGCCCACCACCGTACAGATGGAAGGGATCAGTCTCAACACGTTCAAACTCGGCACCGTCTTCAAGGTGGACATCGACACCAGCGACGTGCTCGAAGTCCTCGGACACCTCGACTCACCCCTTGTCGACGAGCGGATCGCGCTGGCACTCTATGACCGGCATGATGCTTTCCCGCCTGCGTGCATCGAGGAAGCGCGTGCGGTCGAATCGGAGGTCACCGCCGCCGAACACCCCGACCGGGTCGATCTGCGCGATCTCGACTTCTGTACCATCGATCCAGTCAGCGCCAAAGACTTCGACGATGCGATCTACTTCGACACTGCTGCCCACACCCTCTACGTGGCCATCGCCGATGTGAGCCACTATGTACCGTTTTTCAGTGCCATCGACCGGGAGGCGGTGCAGCGGGGCTTTACCACCTATCTGCCGCACAAATCCTTCCCGATGCTCCCCCGGGAACTGAGCGAAAACATCTGCTCCCTCAAACCCCGGGTCGATCGGCTCGCCTTCGTCGCCAAGATCACCCTTGACCCAGCCACACTCGAACCGATCGAAGAGACCTTTTTTGAGGCGATCATCCACTCAAAATTTCGCTTCCACTACGATACGGTGGATGGGATACTATCCAGCGGCTACACCGGGGACGATCCGGCGATTCTTGGCATCCTTCCCTGGCTCTTGCCGCTGCAAAAACTCACCGAGAAACTGCGTGCCAAGCGACTGATATGGGGCTTTGACTTCCGCAGCGAAGAGATCAAGCTTACCCTCGATGATGCCCAGCTCCTCAGCGGCACCCAGATCGAGACCGGCACCCCCTCCCACTCCCTCATCGAAGAGTGCATGCTGCTGGCCAACCAGGCCGCCGCCAAACGCTTCGAGGGGGACGGAGACGGGATCTTCCGGATCCACGAGCCCCCGCAGCTTGAGAAGATCGAGGCACTGCTTGCCGAGCTGGCCGCCATCGGTCTCTACGTCGAGGAGTACGACGACAGCCCCTCACTGATCCGTGCCATTCAGGCCGAGGCCAAGCACATGGGACTGGAGAGTGAAGTGGATGCGATGATCATCCGCTCCCTGCGGCAAGCGAGCTACTCGGCGCACAACATCGGGCACTTCGGGCTGGGCTTCAGCCACTACAGCCACTTCACCTCCCCCATCCGCCGCTACAGCGACCTGCTGCTCCATCGCCTCATCAAGACTCAGCTTGCCGGCGATACCGAGGAGTCGGGCTACCTCCTGCGCAACATCGATCCGCTGTGCGAACGGGTCAGCGAACTCGAACGCAACGCCACCAAAGCCGAGTGGGACTTCCGCGACCGCAAATTCACCCGCTGGGCCCAGGAGCGCATCGGCCTCTTCTTCGACGCCGAGATCATCGAGATCGATGAGCA
The DNA here is from genome assembly GCA_015485845.1 of Nitratifractor sp. Taxonomy (GTDB): domain Bacteria; phylum Campylobacterota; class Campylobacteria; order Campylobacterales; family Sulfurovaceae; genus S017-3. The sequence continues at coordinate 5,575 of WFSU01000098.1, forward strand.
TCATACCAAAGCCCGCTTGCTGGGCGACATCGCCGGCATTGAAGTCCACCTCCAAGGCGAAGGGGTAATGCTTTTCGATAAAATACGCCTCATGATCACCCACATCCACCTCCCCCAAGCCACCATCATGGGAGAGCTGGTTGCGAAGATAGAGGAGGAATAGAGATGAGCATAAACCCTGTATTTTTCATCCAAAAACCATTCACCATTCACTATTCACTATTCACTATTATAAATGCCCCATACACCTTTCACGTCTCATTAGACGGGACTGAAGTCCCTGCTCCTTTTTGTGCGCAATTGCGCACCCTACTCCTCACTCCTCACTCCTCACTCCTCACTTCAAAAGCCGGAGGCTTTTGACATGTATCAGCATGAATTTGACCAACGCCTCACCAAATCCCTCCCCCACGCCGTCCTCCTCTACGGCGACAACGATTACATGATCGATCACTACCTCGATCTCTACAAAACCCAACTCGATGCCACCGACTCCACCCTCGCTCTCTATCACGACGAGTACAGCTTTGATCAGGCACACAGCTACCTCTCGCAGAGCTCGCTGTTTGGGGGGACAAACCTCCTCCTCATCCGCCGCGACAAAAAGATCCCTAAAAAAGAGCTCGACACCCTCGTCGAACTGGCCAACAAAAGCGAGGACAACTACTTCCTCTACGCCTACGAAGGGTCCAGCTCCGATGCCCGCAGTTTGCAGGCCAGCTTCACCGATAAAAAGGGGGGCGTATGGGTGCGCTTCTTCGAACCCAATGTCCGCGACGGAATCGCCGTCCTGACCCAGAAAGCACAAACGCTGGGCGTGGACATCGACTCGTATGCCCTCTCCCACCTGCTGACACTGCTCAACAACAACCTGGCACTGTGCGCCAAAGAGCTCGAGAAGCTCGCCATCCTCGACCGCAAGATCGACAGCCGGGACATCGACCGCCTCGTCTACTCCACCGCCCCACTGGCCGTCGAACAGCTTCTGATCGATCTCTTTGCCAAAAAACCGGTCACCGAGACCCTCACCAAACTCCTCGATCTCGGCGAAGATGAATACTCCATCCTCCGCGCGACGCAGTTTTTTGTCAACCAAATCTTCCTCTTCCACGCCTACATCCGCCTCCACGGAGCCCCCGACTCCAAGGAGATCCTCGGCTACAAACTCCCCCGCCAAATCGAAGAGCAAAAAGCCGCCCTCGCCCTCAAAGTAAAAACCGCTTCCCTCCTGAAAATCTACGAACACCTCCTTGAGACCGAACTGAGCCTCAAGCGACCCGGCAGCATCGACAAGGAGAGTTTGCTCTACGGAGCATTGATACGGTTGCAAGGGTACCTCTAAGCCTCCTTTCGATAAAATATTCCTTCCAAATTTCTTGCTCGTTTTTGGACGTATCCGTTTGCGATACGGTGACACGGGCTATTAAACCAAAAGAAGGACACCGATGAATCATTACGAAACGCTGTTTGTCGTCAAACCTACCTTGACCGACGAAGAGACCAAAGCACAGATCGAGAAAAACATCGCGATCATCACCGACAATGGTGGAGAGATCGTCGCCATCGATGATATGGGCATGCGCAAGCTCGCGTACCCTGTGGAGAAAAATGAGCGCGGATACTACACCGTCGTTTACCACAAAGCTCCCGCCACCCTCATCGCTGAGCTCGAGCGCCAGATGCGCTACAACGAAGATGTTCTCAAATTCATGACCGTCAAGTACGCCAAGAAAAAAGAGATCGCGCAATACGACAAAATGGTCGCAGCCGTCGTCAAGAAAAATGACGCACCCGCTGCCCAGCCCAAACAAGAGGAAGCCCCTGCACCCGAAGCCACTGAGCCTGCTGCAGAGCCTGCCAAAGAAGAGGCGTAAGCCTCAGAGGAGTTCCCCATGTACAACAAAGTGATTTTGGTCGGCAACTTGACCCGTGATCTTGAGGTGCGCTATACCCAGAGTGGTACCGCCATCGGCAACACCGGTCTGGCCACCAACCGCAAATGGAAAGATCAATCCGGCGAGCAAAAAGAGGAAGTGATGTTCATCGACATCACCTTCTTTGGACGCACCGCTGAGATCGCCAATCAATACTTGCGCAAGGGGAGCAAAGTCCTCGTCGAAGGACGCCTCGTACTCGAGCAGTGGACAGCCCAGGATGGCACCAAGCGCTCCAAGCACTCTGTGACCGTTCAGGAGATGAAGATGCTCGACAGCCGAGGCGACAACCCTGGCGGCGGAAGCTACGGTGGAGGCAACAATTACGGTGCCCCCGCCCAGCAACAGCAAGGTGGCGGCTACAACAACGCTGCCCCCGCTGCCCCGGCATACGGACAACCCTCCGCCCCGGCAGCACCGCAGCAACAGAGCAACCCAGCCCCCAGCGTCCCCGAGATCGATATCGACGAAGACGAAATACCATTTTAGGAGAAAAACATTATGGCCGAAAGAAGAAAATTCAAAAAACGTTACTGCCGCTACTGCGAGCAAAAAGTCGAATTCATCGACTACAAAGACCTCAACCTTTTGAAGTTTAGCCTCTCTGAGCGCTTCAAGATCATGCCCCGCCGCCTCACCGGCAACTGCAAGCGCCACCAGGAGATGGTCACCGTCGCCATCAAACGCGCCCGCCAGACAGCCCTCATCCCGTACGTTGTCGATCGCAAAAACGTCGTCGACAATCCGTTCGAGTTGATCCGCTAACTCTGCCCATGCCCTTCGGGGCACGGCACACTCTTTCCCCTTTAGTCCAACAAACGTATCGAATACTTACGCTTATCTTCCCCCACCGGTTCGATCTTCACTTCATACAACGGAAAACCCACCTGGCTCAAAAGCCCTTCAAGTTCCGAACTCCCCCACTCCACCATGTGCCAACCCGGACGCTCGAACTCCTCGAACAACCCCAACCCCACAAACGCCTCCATATCGATCCGGTACAGATCGTAATGAAACAGCCGATCCCCATACACATGCTGGAGTGAAAAAGTTGGAGAGGTGACATCGGTATCGATCCCCTCCGCTCGGGCAACGGCTTGGGTGAGCGTCGTCTTGCCTGCCGCAAGATACCCACGGAGGAAGACAATGACATGATCGGGGAGGGTTTCGCGTAGATAGTCTACTACGGTGTGGAGATTATCGAGGGAGACGGTGAGGGTCACGAGGATTCCTTGTAACATCGTTCCACCGCGTAGGGTGTGCAACAGCACACCAAAATCACAATGCAACATAATCATAATAAAGGTGCGCAATTGCGCACTCTACGCGGACGTTGTTGAAAAGGGGCTGGGACTTTAGTCCCACTCATGCGACTGAAGTCGCATCCCCAATCATAAAAGCGTTGGACAGCAACGCATACCTAAATTCCTAATTCAAAGAGCGTTGCTCAATGCAACGATCCTATCGAGATGCTTCGCTGCCGTCCCACTCTCAATCACCTCACGCCCCATCTCAAGTGCCTCCTGGATGTCTCGCACATGCCCATCGGCGAAAAGGGCATAGGCCGCATTGAGCAACACGATATCTCGCTGGGCATCGGTCGCTTCGTTGGCAAAGATCGCGCGGGTGATGGCGGCATTTTCGACTGATTCTCCACCAAGAATCGCCTCTTTGGGTGCCAGAGAGAGGCCGTGTTCGCGTGGGTCGATGATACCCCGGTCGATCCGTCCTTCACTCACCCAGGCAAACTGCGTGGGAGCGGAAATGGAAATCTCGTCCATCCCATCGTCACTGCTGACCACAAACGCACGTTTGGCATCGAGCGCGACGAGGACTTCGGCCATCGTATCGATGAAGTCAGGGCTGAAGACTCCCATGAGATACTTGTGGGCACCCGTGGGATTGGTGAGAGGCCCCATGATGTTAAAGACCGTCCGATGCTCGATCGAACGGCGTACCGGCATGATGTGCTTCATTGCCGGGTGGTGGTTCATCGCGAAGATAAACGCAAACCCGGTATCTTCGAGCATCTTCGCTTGTTCCTCCACCCCAAGGGCGAGGTTGTACCTGAGTGCTTCGAGCAGATCGGCGGCACCCGATTTGCTGGTGATGCTGCGATTGCCGTGCTTGGCGACTACGCGCCCCAAAGAAGCCAGCAAGAGCGACACCGTCGTCGAGATGTTGAAGCTCCCGCTCTTGTCCCCGCCGGTTCCGACGATATCGATCGCCCGATCGGCCAGTTCAGGAGAAAGGGGTAATTTCACCGAATGCTCCCGCATCACCTCCACCGCAGCGGTGACATCCTCAGCACTCTCCCCCTTTTCATACAACCCCACCAAAAAACTTCGTGCTTCTTCCTGGGACATCTCATTGGCAAAGAGCCGTTCAAATTGTTCTTTGGTTGTCATGGGCTTTCTCCTTTGTATCGTGTTACGTGCTATGTGCTAAGTGCTATGTGTGACGTTTCATAAAGGGGGTGGGACTTTAGTCCCACTCATGCGACTGAAGTCGCATCCCCAAAAACACTCAACCACTATGGACTGAAAGTCCATAGGTTCTTTCGTGGACTGAAAGTCCACTCTCTACTCTAAAATCATTGTCCCCGTATCCCGATTGGAGGGGGTTCGGTGGTGCTCGAGGTATTCATCCACCATCTCCTGGGTCACATTCCCC
>WFSU01000099.1 GCA_015485845.1 Nitratifractor sp.
CCGTGACCTTCTGCACTCCGACTGGGATCGTCACCTCTCCGAGTGACCGTGTGAAAGGCTGCTCATCGACGTGTGGGTGCCAGAGGACGCGCGTGGCGAGAATTGCGCCATGCGGGTCAAGAATCTCATAGCGGTTCACATAGTGCTTCCAACCGGTATCGTGATGGCGGATCGTTACGTCAAACCGGCAAACTCGCTGTGGAGTGCATGCGTGTTTGACTGCCAACACATCCGCTTCGTTGGCCAGCAAAGCACTTCCGAAGACAATAACGATCCATACGCTTCTCATTGCTTCTCTTTCATGGTATCCCGTGACACAAAATCCAGCACCGTCGCATTGATACAAAACCGTCGTCGGCCCCCCGGAGCGTCATTGAAAACATGCCCCAGGTGGGCGCCGCTCTTGCGGGCGATCACTTCGACCCGGTGCATCCCGAAGCGGTTGTCCTCTTTCTCGATCACCGCTCCGTCGACTGCTTTATAAAAGCTCAGCCATCCCGAGTGGGAGTTGAACCGGTCGCGGGTATCGAAGAGGACATCTCCTGAGAGGCGATCGATAAAAACACCGTCGGAGGTATTTTTGAATTTGTCATACTGCTTACAGAAGCGACCATCCGTCCCCTGGGCAAAAGCCACACGGTAGGCTTCGCTCTTCTGCCCCAGCTTGAACAACCCCAGCGCCTGATAGAAGACCTTGGGACTCAGGTACCCCCGATGGGCGAACACTTCCCGGCCATCCTCGATGAAGAGGATCGTCGGGGTGGCGTCGAGTGGGGTTTTGATCGTAAATCCTTTCACGCGGTCTTTGTGTACCGTCCGCAGGGGGACATCTCCGTGATACCCATCGGTAACATCTTTCTTGAACCGGGCACAAAAGGGGCAATCCTCCGCATCGATCACGACAATCTCCTTACCGCCCAATGGCACAATGACGTCACCCTTCGGTGCACTGTCGGCAGCAAATTTCACCCCGGTGGCGTGGTTAGGGCAATAGCCGTTGGGGTGTTTCTGCAGATAGTCCTGATGGTATGCTTCGGCCGGATAGAAATGCTTGAGGGGTACGATCTCGGTCGTGATCTTCCCATACCCGGCCTGGGTCAGAAGCTTCTGGTAGGCATCCCGTGTCTGTAAGGCAATCGCCTTTTGCTCCGGAGTGGTGTAAAAAAGGGCACTGCGGTAGTTATTGCCCCGATCATTCCCCTGCCGGTCACCGCTCGTGGGATCGTGCAACTCCCAGAACTCCCGGATGAGCTGCTCGGTACTGACTTGGGTATCATCATAGACTACCTGTACCGTCTCGGTAAAATTCTTCGCGGTGGCATTGTCAAAGCGGTGCTTGAGTACCGTATCGTAGGTGGGATCAGCGTACGAGCCTCCCGCATACCCTGAGGTGGCACTGAGCACACCCGGAATGTGTTCAAAATGCTTCTCTACGCCCCAGAAACATCCGGCGGCAAATGCGATGGTCTGCTCTTTGGCCTGGAGCGAGAATCCGAGGATCAGGATGAGAATGAGTTTTTTCATGGGATTTCCTTTTGATGTATTATGCCGGGATTATATTATGGTTGTGTGCAATGCATGTGTAGTCAATCTACAGAATATGTACACACAGATTACACACCATCCGCGTAAACTGGCACTGTCAAAACATAGGGATCGGAAGCTCCCTGAAAAAGGAGACACAATGAAAACAGCAAAAATCGTACTCGGGGTGGCCGCAGCCGCCTTGTTGGCCACCACAGGTACCCTGTCCGCAGAGGGGATGAAAAAGGGGCATGATGCTCCGCCAAAAGCTTCAACGGAAAAGAAAATGATGAAGCCGCCGTTTGGCACACCGGATGACATTGCCTTCGCCAAAACCATGTGGGAAAAGCTCCATGCAGCCGGGTTTGATGCCCTGCACAACAACCTCTACGTCGGAGGGCCTCCACACGGCAAGGTGCGTGAAGTGATGGAAGGGATCGTCGACGGAAAACTGGTCATCGCCAAGACCAACTACGGCGGAAAAGGTGTCAGCATCGAAGCCGTCAAAGCCGATCCCAAAAAATACCTCAAAGCCTTCACCATTATGGTCAAAGTCCCCGGATACGACCCGGACGATCAGGACTGGTTCTGGGCGAAGTACAAAGCCGACGGTTCGCTCTTTGCCGATGACAAAAAAGGGATGAAACTCGCCGGACGCGTCGCCAAAGGGATGCCGGTCGGATGTATCTCCTGCCATAAGTCCGCTTCGGGGAGCGATTTCGTCTTCTCCCACAACAAAACCGTCAACGCCGCCGTCACCTGGATTGGGGACAAAAGCCAGCAGAAGAGCCTTGCGGATCTGATGAAGTAGGCTTGTCGATTTTAACTCGCTCCCATCGCTCCTGCGTGGGAGTGTATATGAGAAATTAGCGGGAGCAGAAAATACAAACTCTCGTATCTGTTCCCACCGAGGACGGATGGGAACAAGAGAAAGTAAAATGGTATAATTCGGACAGACTACCGGGGGCTCCCCCCGTAAAGGATGACCGAATGTCTGTAGGATTGCTCGCCCTCTTTGATGATATCGCTTCGATGCTCGACAGCAGTGCCACGATGACCAAGATCGCGGCCAAAAACACCGTCGGTGTCCTCGGGGACGACCTCGCAGTCAACGCCGAAAAAGCCGCCGGGTTTCATGCCACCCGAGAGATCCCCGTGCTGTGGGCGATCACCAAAGGCTCGTTGCTGAACAAACTCATCATCCTCCCTATCGCCTTCCTTCTGAGCGCCTTTGCCCCCTGGCTCATCGTCCCAATCCTCATGCTTGGCGCCCTCTACCTGAGCTTCGAAGGTGCCGAGAAAGTATGGGAGTGGCTCTTCCATCGCGGTGAAAACGACGAAGAGGCTGAGACCATCCCCCAGACCCCCGAGGCGATCCTCGCCGAAGAGAAAGTCAAAGTCTCCTCCGCCATCCGCACCGACTTCATCCTCTCCATCGAAATCGTCGTCATCGCTCTCGGCACCGTCACCGGCCAGCCGCTGGCCAACCAGATCATCGCCGTGAGCATCGTCGCCGTGCTGGCCACCATCGGCGTCTACGGCATCGTCACCCTCCTCGTCCGACTCGATGACATCGGCCTCGGCATCATCCACCGCACCCACGAAGGCACCCTCACCGACCGTTTGGGACGCCTCCTCGTCGCCTCCCTCCCCGTACTCGTCCGCCTCCTCGGTGTCGTCGGCACCATCGCCATGCTGCTCGTGGGTGGCGGCATCTTCCTCCACAACGTCGAGACACTGCATCACTTCTTCGGACACTGGCCAATGATGAGCGCGGAGCTGGTGATCGGATTGACGGTGGGGTTGGTGGTGTTTGGAGCAGAAAGGGTCATACACAGAATGGTGCGCAAATCGTAGGGGCAGACCCGCGTGTCTGCCCGGGTGGCATAAGAACCACTGCCAAGGGGTTGGGGGGCTTCAGCCCAACAATGCGACTGGAGTCGCATCCCCTCTCTGTTACGCAATACTCAACAGGAATATGGATAAGCTGATCGGCGTGTCAGTCGCGCGGATAGAGTAGCCCGTCAATTCAACGTAATGGCCTTATTGTACAAAGAGGATATGGTATTGGCCGTTTCAAGAATCGTATCAGATTTTTTGTAAATCAGGGTTGGGATAGCCATACTCTTGAGTTTGTCCATCACTGAAAAATACATAAAATCTTTCTCTATCTTTGCAATCTGCTTCCGTATCTCATCGTTATTGACTTTTGTGTTCTTGAGCATCTCCAGGGATTTAGAGATTATCTCCATCGAGTGCTTCATGCCTGTTTTGATTTTACCTTCCTTGATATCCCATGATTTAAGCAGATACAGTGTTGCCGTTCGCTGCACATGGACCCCTATCTCAACTGAGGCATCAATAATCTTCCCGAGCATACTGCCTGTCTGGCGAGTGTATAGCGCCGTCGTTTCTCGTGTGAGTTCAAGCATCCCGTCCAGTTTGTCCAGCAGTACCAGTGCCTTTTGTGGACTTTTTTCTCCGAGAAGCAAGGTCTTGATCGGCTTCCATAATTGTGTAATTTTTTCGATATTTTTAAAGGCTTTTTTGCTGGTTGCATAGGCATCGAGATCTTCGATATTCTGTTCAAATATCTCAACATTTTTTTGTAGATTTTTTTCTGTGTTCTGAAACTTGTTGTTCACCCCGATCATAATATAATCTGCAAGCATTTTCTGTGTCAGAACACTTTGAGATCGTGCTTTTTCAATCGTATCAGATAGAGTCGCCAGAGTATCCGACCACAATGTCATGCTAAATACAACCATCGATAAACCCACTAACAGAAAACGCATTACTCTATCCTTGTAAGATCAAACAAAATATTATCAGGCTCTCTAAAATGAATATTTCTAAAGATGCACTTGGCAAAAAACAGGGGACGATTCATGAAGCCCATTAAACGGCGGAATCTACGCCGCCAATCAATAAAACCGCTGAATATTTTCCAATAAATTGTCCACCGTAATATCATCGCCATGCTCGGCCAGCAGATCGGTGAGGTAACGTTCACTTGCTTCCATGCCGCCCTCTTTTTCGAGTTCGACCATTTTTTTGTAAATCGGATCGAGGATGTCGGTGACGTGGTGGGAGATCTTTTTGCGGATTGCCTTGTAGCC
>WFSU01000100.1 GCA_015485845.1 Nitratifractor sp.
TGACGGTGCCGAAGAGTGCGGGGGTAGTGGCGTGGAGAGCTGTTGTCCAAAGGAGGAGTATGAGAATATGCCAATGTTTTTTCATGGTTTTCCTTCTATTGTAGGGGTTGGGACTTCAGTCCCACAAATGGAGCAACAACGCTCCATATCTCAAGACAAATACGCTAACGCGTTTGGTTGGACTGAAGTCCAATCCCCGAATGGCAGCGAAACAAAAGGGGCAGGGACTTCAGTCCCACAAAAATATGGACAGGGGTTGTCACCCTGCTCCTATTGCGGCATACACTGCTGGATCGCCTGCATCGACTGTGCTTTTTTGATGCAGGGGATCGCCGCTTCGAATTGGTCGATCTCTTTGAGCATTTTCTGTTTATCCGCCGCACTCCAGCTCGTCAAATGATCTTCGCGATTCTCGGGGAACATTTGGTTGCCTTTGTCCACGCACTGGTTGGCTGCTTGGAGTGTATTGGCTGCCCCGAAGCACTGCTTGGCGAAGGCAACCGTGCGCTCCTGATGGAGGATTTTTCGTTTGATTTCCGGGAGCATCGCCATACTCATGGCATTCATGACGTTTTTTTGCTGATTGGGATTCATCGGAGTACCGGGTGCGATCCCCTGCTGACGTTTGGCCGCGTCAAACGCTGAGCGTTTCTGCTGGAGTTGGCGGATCATCTGCTGGGTCTGCTCGGGGCTCATCCCTCCGGCACCGGCGGGGAGCTTCTGGCGGGGGAAATCGGGCAGGCGGAAGCTGCTCTCGGGGATGGTGATATCAAACTTTGCTTCCGTTGCCACTTCGGTACGTTGGATGCCGAGGACATTGGTGGTGACCTTCAGCGGCACGCCCTTGTAGAGACACTGGGTGGCAACCCGCATTTTCCACACGTCGCAGGTGTAGCCGGCTATGGTCTCCTGTCCGATTTTATGTCCCCCCATCTGCTTGAGCATCTTTTTGCCCATTCCGGCGATATTCTGGTTGGCGGCTGCGATCATCAGTGCCATGCCGGGGACGTTCATCTCCATGATGTGCTTGCGGTTGAAGTCAACCTGTGTCGCTTTGGTGCCGACCATCAGGGTCATGTGGTGCTTTTTGTCCACTTTTTCATTGCCGAAGATGTTCATTTTCGAGACGGTGACCTCTTCGCTCAGCTCCCGAAAGCCATACTTGTCGAAGATCAGCCGTTTTTTCCCTTTGAGCTTCTGTGTGGTGCCCATGATGTTGCCGCTACCCCGGATGGTATAGGTGACTTTGCCGCTCTTGACGAGGTATTTCTTGTAGGTCTTCCCTCCGCCGTAGAGAGGTGAGAGGGTGACGAGGGCTGCGATGAGGATGAGAGGGGTGCGCGGGGACATGGTGGCTCCTTTGTTATTTGCTGAAGAGTTGAAGGTCATCGTCGGAGACGTTGAGCTCCGTAGTATTTTTGGGACTTGATTGGGTGTGTGCGGTTGCTTTTTGCTTGCCGCCCATTAGTCCGCCGAGGGCATTGAGGAGATCACCCATTTTTTTGAGATCGTCCTTGTGGTCATTGACGGTTTTGGTGATCGCATCGGCTGCCTGATTGAGATCCTGGATTTTTTGTTGTACCGGTTTGGGGACGATGGGTGTGGTGGAGGTGGACTGCGGGGCGGGGCTTGATGTGGCCGGTGTGGCTGGCTGGGGTGTTTCTGCGGGTTTTTGGCGGGTAAAATCGAGTACGGCAGCGCTGTTTTCTCCGTTTGTGACGGTGATCTTTGTCGTGGCTCTGGCTGCTTTGATTTTCCCCTCGATGGTGTAGGCGCCTTCGTCCAACGTGACTTTGAGCTTTTGGGAGCACGAGGTACTTTTCTCATATACCAACTCCCCGCTGGAAGCGTAGATTTCATAGTGGACGCCATCGCTGGGATGCAAGCATGTCGAACTCAGATAGAAAAAGGGGAAGATGACATGCACTTTGGTCGCCTCACCCGGTTTGATCTCCACGGGGATATTTTTTTTCTGGAATCCATTGTGGTCACATTTGAGTGTGTAATGACCCGCTGCCAACCGTTTGTGGTTGATGGAGGAGTCTCTGCGCCGTGTCGGATCGACTCGCCAATTCTCGCTTTCGTCCTGGTTGTAAATATCGCAATTGCCATTGATCCATTTGCCTCCTTTCCGTTCGCTGGCACTGACAAACACTTCACCCGTCTGCCCAAAAACGACCTCAACACGGGTTGCCTTCCCTGCTTTGACGGCGACGGGAATGTCTTTTTTTGTGATGGAATTGTAGGAGCAGTCCAAGGTATACTCGCCAACAGGCACTTGCTTTGCGGTGCTTTCGGGATGCTTCCTTTTGACAGAGATGTACCAATTGTCATGCCTATCTTTGTAATAAAGTCTGCAGCTCGCTTCGACGAGTTTACCCTTAGGAGTCTCGCGTGCGGTCACATAGACTTGGCCGGTCTGACCGAAGACCACATGGATATGTTGCATTTTGCCCGCTTGGATCTCGACGGGGATATCCTTTTTGCTGAATTCATTGTAATTGCATTTGAGCGTGTAGTGTCCCACCGGGAACTGTTTGGCAGTCGATTGTGGGTTTCGTTTTCGTGCGCCCAGATACCAGCTCTCTTCCTTGTCGTTCATCAGGTGACAACTGGCATCGACCAGTTTGCCCCCTTCGGTTTCGCTGGCAGTTGCATAGACTTGACCGGTCTGCTTAAAATATAAGTGGATACTCTTCTTCTCCTTGTTGCCCAGTGTAATCTGCTTCTTCGCTGTCATACCGTTATAGGCAGCTTGGATCAAAAAGTCTCCCGTGGGCAATGCTCGCTCACACGCCTTGCTTTTGGTCGGGACACACCAGGCGATTTCATCACTCATATTGGGCTGACCATTAAGCACAGGATAGATGCGTACCGAGCTCTTGACCTTGGGATCGCCCTGCTCTTCGGCGGTGTCGATGGTGACTTTGCCGCTCTTGAGTTGGATGATGACGGGATTGTTCTTTTTGGGTTTGAGGGTGACATCTCCGGCGACTTTCTGGACGTCGGAGGTGCGGGCGTAGGTGGCTTCGATGTGGACTTTACCCACTTTGGCCGGGACTTTGGGGGCTTCTTTGTCCCCACTATAGAGTATTTTTCCTTTTTGGGTCGCCTTCCACTGCATGCCGGAGACGTTGAGGGCGGTGGGGGACATGTTCAGGCGGGCGATGAGTTCGAGGGTGGTGTTTTGGCTGACGGGTTTTTTGGGCTTGGGCTTTTCCACTTTTTTGGCAATGACTTTGATCGCTTTGTTCAGTGCCGCAGCGTTTTTGGCGGAGAAGTACTCCCCGCCGGTCGCGTGTGCGATGCAGGCGAGCTGCCGATCGGTCGCGGCGTTGACGTTGAAGCCGACGACATGGGCGACGAAATTGATCCCCTCGGCTTTGAGCTGCTTAGCCGTCGCACACGGATCGGCGTCGCAGCTCTCTTTGCCGTCGCTGATGAGGATGATGGTGGTCTGATCCTCATACTGACGCAGAGAGTTGGCGACTTGGCGGAGTGACTTGGCGATGGGGGTCATCCCTTTGGGGAGGATGCCCATGACGGTGTCAATCATCTGTTTTTTGTGCACCGGGCCGATGGGGATGACGGTTTGGATGTCGTTGCAGTCCCCTTTGACCCGGTGGCCGTAGACAGTGAGACCGAGCTGGACTTTGGGATTCCACTTCCCGACGACCGATTTGAGTGCATCCCGGGCGATGACGATCTTATTGACCCCATCGATCTGCCCCCACATGCTCCCACTTGCATCGAAGATGATCATCGCTTTGGGGGTGCCGGCTCCGAGGAGCGAGACGAGAACGATCGCCAATATGCCGACGATACGGCGTACAAAAGTGTGCATAATAGCCCTTGAAAATGGATTTGGGTTATTCTACCATAATTTTTGGGCAAATGTGTGACAAATCAGAAAAAAACGAAAACTCTTACTAATTCCAAGTATAATACATAACTCAACCAAGGAGTGACGATGCCCTACTATATATTATTTGACACCGAAACCACCGGAAACAGAGATAATGATCGCATCATACAAATTGGTGCCATGGTCGTCAAGAACCGTAACGATGTGGAAGTGATCGACGAGTTGTGCCGTACCGATGTGCCCATCACCATCGAGGCGATGGAGGTGCATGGGATCACACCGGATGTAATCGAGGACAAACCTCTCTATGCCGAGACGACCTTTTCCCGGCGGATCGGAGAGCTGAATATGCCGGAGAATTACTTCATTGCCCACAACATTGGTTTTGACCTCGGGATGATTGAAAAAGAGGGATTCAAAAATACAATGAAGCTCATCGACACCGTCCGGTGCGCCCGCCATCTCCTCCCCGATCTCCCCGCTCACCGGCTCCAGTATCTCCGCTACGCACTGGAACTCTATCGGGAGGAAACAGCTGAAGCCTCCAAGCTCGGGGTCACGGTCAAAGCCCACGATGCCATCGGAGATGTACTGATCCTCAAGCTCCTCTTCTCGTACCTCATCCAAAAAGTCCGGGAAGCATTTCCTGACGACAACCCGGTGGAGAAGATGGTCGAACTCACCAAAACTCCCGTCATGATCCGCACCTTTAAATTCGGCAAATACAAAGGGGAGTCGATCGAAGCAATCGCAGCCAAAGATCCCGGCTATCTTGGATGGATGCGTAAGAACCTCGATCTCGATGAGGATATGCGCTATACCCTGGATGCCTATCTTCATTAAGAAATATCCGATATAATATGAAAAAATATCAAGGACAGAGGCTGTGAACGAAACGTTGACGGAAAATGGATTGAGCCTTCCCTATCTTGAGATGGGATCCGGGTTTATGATGGGGATGTCTGTAGGGTATGTCCTCAAAAAAAGTTTCAAGTTGCTGCTGTTTTTGACCGGGTTGGCGGTCATCACTGTTTTTGTCCTGGAACAAAAGGGGGTGATCGTCCTCAACGAAACCGCCTTGGATCAAAACGTCAGCCTGGGATGGGAAATGTTCAAGACATTCGGTCTCTGGCTCAAAGAACGCCTTGCCTCCCTGAAGATTACCGGAGGAGCCAGTGCCGTCGCCGGCTTTTTTGTCGGTTTGAAAATGGGATAATATGCTCGTGCATATCTGCTGCGCCGTTGATAGCCATTATTTCCTCCAGAAACTGCGTGATGATTACCCGAATGAAAAACTGATCGGCTATTTTTACGATCCCAACATCCATCCCTACAGCGAATACTACCTCCGACTTCTCGAAGTCCGGCGCAGTTGTGCGCAGTTGGATATCGAACTGACTGAGGGGACGTATGATATGGAGGGGTGGCTGGCTGCCGTCCGAGGACTCGAACACGAACCCGAAAAAGGAGCCCGGTGCAGTGTCTGTTTTGACCACCGGTTTGAAGCGAGTGCACAGAAAGCAGCGGAGCTGGGAGAAAAAGTTTTCACCTCCACTCTCCTTACTTCTCCTAAAAAATCGCTTGAACAATTGCGGAACTCCGGAGAAGAGATCGCGGCACGGTTCGGAATCACCTTTGTCGCTCCCGATTATCGCAAAGCTTCCGGGACGCAGGAGCAGAATATTCTTGCCAAAGAGGCCAAACTCTATCGGCAGGACTACTGTGGATGTGTTTTCGCTCTCGGACAGCAGCGGGCGCAGCAGGAGCGGATCGCCGACGAGCTCATGAGCCCGATTTCGGGGCAAATTCAGCCCGAATCGATCGAAGAGCGGATCGCTTTGTACGAACAACGTCTCGAGCTTGAAGCAGATGATCGCCCTTATACGATCGTCAAAGAACGCTTCCTCAACTGGCGCCTCAGCCATGCCCGGCTCACCGTGCGCGGGGTTCCGACTCCGGTGCACATCCTCCCCTATTCTACCCTCAAAAAAAACTACACACGCGGCCGAATCGAACAGCAGGTCAAGAGCATCGCCTATCTGAGCCGTGATGAAGTGAAGTTTCTCTCACTTGCGGACTACAATCAGATGACACAGTCCCATTATGGGGATGTTGCCACTTTGATTTTTGCCCCGCCTCCTTTTGAAACAGAGGTGGCATTGCGTCGATCCCTGTTGACCTCAGCGTACGATTTGAGTACGATCTGTATCGTCGAGGTGCTGCCCCATAACAAAATAGAGCTCTGGCTTGAAGCCCAGACGTATGAGGATGTCCGTGAGCGTCTGATTCCCCTTTGAATCGGGTCGGTTAATCGCCGATTTACTTCTTTTGGGTAAAATATTGGACTTAATAACAGAATTTCTCTCCAAGGACATCGCGTGCAATACGATATCAACGCCATCAAAAAAATCCTCCCCCATCGCTATCCGATCCTCCTCGTCGACCGTGTGACGGAGCTCACCGTCAATGAATCGATTGTCGCCTACAAAAATATCACGGCTTCCGAACCGGTCTTCGAAGGGCATTTCCCCGATCAGCCGATCTACCCCGGTGTCTATATGATCGAAGGGATGGCGCAGGCGGGCGGGATCCTTGCCTTTGAGAGCCACACCAGAGAAAATATCAATATGAACGGCAAGATCGTTTACTTTATGAGCATTGACAAAGCCAAATTTCGCGTCCCGGTTACGCCGGGCGATCGCCTCGAATACCACATTAAAGTGACCAAAAAACGTGGTCAGATATGGCAATTTACCGGCAAAGCCTACGTCGAGGACAAGCTCGTCGCCGAAGCCGAGCTCAAAGCCATGGTTGCGGACAAGTAGGTGATGATGAAAAAATGCAGCTTCTGTGAAAGCATCGAACGGGAAGAGAACCCACTCATCGCGGGCAACAACGCGTATATCTGTTCCAACTGTGTTGTGTCGGCGTATAAGATTCTGTTTGGAGAGGATGAAGTCAAACCCCACACCGATTTTGACATTGACATGCTTACCCCCAAAGAGATCAAACGGCACCTCGATGAGTATGTGATTGGGCAAAATCAAGCCAAAAAAACCCTCTCCGTAGCGGTCTACAACCATTACAAACGTATCCTCAAAGAATCAACCGATGATGATACCGATATCGCCAAATCGAACATTCTGCTGATCGGCCCTACCGGAAGCGGCAAGACACTCCTGGCGCAGACCATCGCCCGTTTCCTTGATGTCCCCATCGCCATCACCGATGCCACCAACCTCACCGAAGCGGGTTACGTCGGAGAAGATGTCGAAAACATCCTTACCAAACTCCTTCAGTCTGCCGACGGCGACATCGAGCGGGCTCAGCGGGGGATTGTCTTCATCGACGAAGTGGATAAAATTGCCCGAATGGGCGAAAACCGCTCCATCACCCGAGACGTCTCCGGCGAAGGGGTCCAGCAGGCACTCCTCAAGATTATCGAAGGTTCCATCGTCAATATTTCACCTAAGGGGGGACGCAAACATCCCAATCAGGACTTCACACAAATCGACACGACCGATATTCTGTTTGTCTGTGGTGGCGCATTTGATGGTCTGAATGACATCATCAAGCGCCGTATCGGGGGCAACACCCTCGGGTTTGGTCAAACCAAACGGAGTAAGCGTGAAGAAGATGAACTCCTCCATGAGGTCGAGCCGGACGATCTGGTCACCTATGGCTTGATCCCGGAGCTCATCGGGCGCCTGCATATCACGGCGACGCTGGAACAAATTACCGTCGAAGACATGGTTCGGATTTTAACTGAGCCCAAAAATGCACTGATCAAACAATATCAAAAGCTTTTTGAACTCGACGGCGTCATCCTTACGTTTGAACCGGAAGCACTTGATGCAATTGCTCAGAAGGCGATCGAGCGGAAGACCGGTGCCCGAGGGCTGCGGTCAATCCTCGAGGAGTTGCTGCTCGATGTGATGTACCAGTTGCCGGATTTGGCCGGATACGAAGTGATCATTACGCCGGAAGTGATCCACGAAAATGCCGATCCACTCTACCTGAAAAACAAAAAAAGCGCATAACGAATGAAGGACAGACACTATGGGATTATTTAAAAATCTATTTGGAACTTTCTCCAAAGACCTTGCAATCGATCTTGGTACAGCCAACATCCTCGTCCTTGTCAAAGGCCAGGGGATCAGCATCAATGAACCGTCTGTTGTCGCCATTCAAGTGGACAAACACGGGCAGGAGAAAGTTCTCGCCGTCGGCCATGAAGCCAAAGACATGGTCGGGAAAACACCGGGCAACATCAAGGCTATTCGCCCCATGAAAGACGGAGTAATCGCCGACTTTCAAGTTACCGAACTGATGATTGAACACTTTATCAATAAAGTGCACGGCCGTAAAATGTTTTCGGCACCCCGTATTGTCATCTGTGTCCCTTATGGTTTGACTCAGGTGGAGCGCAAGGCGGTCAAAGAGTCGGCGACCAATGCAGGGGCTCGTTCTGTGTACCTGATTGAGGAACCTATGGCAGCGGCTATCGGTGCCGGTCTTCCGGTTCGCGATCCCAATGGTAATCTCGTCGTTGATATCGGGGGAGGAACAACGGAAATCGGCGTGATATCCCTCGGAGGTCTTGTCCTGAGCAAATCGATCCGCATCGCAGGAGATAAGCTTGATGCCGCCATCACCGACTATGTCAAAAAGAAGTTCAACCTCCTCATCGGGGATCGGATCGCCGAAGAGCTCAAGATCAAGATTGGTACGGCCGTCAAGCTGGATGAAGAGTTGCGCACGCAAGTGCGCGGACGTGATCAGGTTGAGGGGATTTTAACCTCGGTGGATATCACCAGTGAACATATTCGTGAAGCGATGGAAGAGCCTCTGCGACAGATTGCCGAAGCACTGAAAAGCGTCCTCGAAGAGATGCCACCGGATCTGGCTGGAGACATCGTCCAGAACGGCGTGGTGCTCACCGGTGGCGGTGCCTTGATCCGTGGCCTGGACAAATACCTTTCGGATTTTGTCAAACTCCCTATCTATGTCGCGGAAGATCCTCTGCTCGCAGTTGCCAAAGGAACGGGCAAAGCCCTTGAGGAATTGGATCTTCTTCAGCAAACTTCCTTTGACGACGAGTGAGATAAGCAGGATCGATGAAATCACGTGTTCTTATTTTTCTGTTGTTGTTTGTGGTACTGTTTATCCTCATTACACGCAGCAACCATTCGATACAGGATACCATCCTCAATATCGTCAGTCCGGTCAAACAAACGTATCGGAACTTGACTCAGTCGGTTAAGGATCGTGGAAAAAGTTACATTTTTCAAAAAGAGAATATACAGAAACTGACCAAAGAAAATAAGGTATTGCGTAAATATTTACTGGATCAGACCCACTATCTCCAGCAAGTCTCGACCCTGTACAAAAAAATCCCTTCTCTTGAAAAATTGCCCCATCACAGCATGGAACTGGTCGATACCATTTCGTACATTCGCCTCAACAGTTTCAATGAGATTATGCTGACCCGTCCCAAAAAAGCGAAACTGGAGGAGAATCATCTCTATGGTTTGATTCAGAATGAAGTTGTAGGGGGGACAGCTATCCGGAGAGGGGATCATCTCTATGGGTACCTCACGTCCAATCCACGATGCCGTTTTGGTGTTTTTGTCGGCAAGAATCGTTCTCCCGGGATTGCCGAAGGGGTTGATAAGGAAACAATGGTGATCAAATTTATCC
>WFSU01000101.1 GCA_015485845.1 Nitratifractor sp.
ACGTTTGGCCATCGGCTACCCCTTTTTGAGTATAGTTTTGATGAGATTATTCATCTCATTTTTTGCTTTGGACTCTTTCTTGACTTCGGTGATTCCTCTCCCCTCTTCCATCGTCCGGTAAAAATCAGCCCGATGCGCCACCACTGCATCCATCAGTTGAAAATGATCGAGGCTGTCAATCATCTCTTCGATGACCGAAAAGTCCCGTGCACTGGGGCTCACGTCGTTGAGCAGAACGTCAGCTTGGATGTCGACATCCATTTTTTCGGACAACTCCTCGATGATCTGATGAAACTTATACAACCCGGCGATCTCCGTCACCCGATCCACAGCTGGCGTAATGATGACATCCGAGATGAAAATGGCGGTACGGTTAAGGTTGGAGTCGAAGCCCCCCACATCGATGATGAGATGCTTCTCCTCCGGCCAAGTATCTATCAGCTCGACGAAAGCCTCCGGCGTTTCCGGCTGGATGATTTCGATCGGTTTGTGACCGTTGGCTGCACGCAGACTGTTGGTGTAGACCAGCGTTTTTTGGAAGTCGAGATCAAAGATGGGCACTTTCAACCCGATAGCAAGATGCCAGGCAAGGAGGCTCTTGCCTACTCCCCCTTTGGAATGTGCGATGGTGATGATCATGGTGTGTACCTTATGTTTCGCATGCGAAATTTATGGGAGTGAATGTTACTGTATTTTGGCTGTCCGACTCCTTCAACGTCTTGCTATCACACACCTCAATATCTATCACCCATACAACTCCATCACATGATCATTCGCCGCCTTGTTCGTCCGCTCCAGTATCTCGATCCCCTCTTTGCTCAGAATGCCGTGTTCGGCCATGGGGGTTTCGAGGAAGCGTTCGACTTCGGTGGTGAGTTTTTTGATGGTTTTGACCGTTTGCTGGCTGTGGGCGTGGAGTTGGTCGTATTTTTCGGCTTCTTCGATGAAAAGAGCGCGTTGGAGTGCCGCGTTTTGCTCGGCAAGGAGGACGTCGTATTTCTCGATTGTCTTCTGCGCGTGGGCGATGTGCTCCCGGACTTTTTCCATCTGGGCTTTGCATTCGCCCTTTTTGGTGCAGTAGAACTCCGTCTCTTCTTCGATCTGGGTCGCTTTTTTCAGGTTGGACGATCCTCGCAGCGCTTTGGTCAGGGCGTAAATTCCCCAGCCGATGAGCACAGCACTCACCCCGACAATCGTACCGCCTACTGCGACATTATTCCCCTGCCCCATGAGCTGAGCCACCCAGCCAAACGACTGCGTGACCCGTTCCATATCGGGAAACTTCTCCGGAATCAATGGCAGCCCCAACGCCTGCGTCGCTGCGTAGCACCATCCTCCCACGACGGCAATCCCACCGAGGAGACCGTACAAAAGTCCCTTGCCTGTCCCACTGGATAGTTTGACGATCTTCACCGGAGCGAGTGAAGGATCTTCCAGATCGACACTGGGGGCAGGAGCACTCTCGAAGACACGATCCTTCGCTCCGACCGCTTTGAGCATTTGCTGACTGGGGTGCAGCACCTGGTTAAAAAAGCGCGTCTGCACCGCTTTGAAAGCGTTCAAATCCTCCTCAACCCGCGCCATGCACGCCTCAATCTCTTCATCAGTGCTTTGGATGCGTGATTGGGCGGTCGCGACTTTGGTCGTGGCCTGGGCGTGTTTTTTCTGCTCAGTTTTTTCCATATTTCTCTCCTCGATCTGATCCTTCTGAATCATTGCTAACAAAGGTTTCACTCGATGGCGACAAAGGAGCGCCCAACCCCGAAGGGGCGCCAACGGCGTTCGCGACTGCCAGAGCTATCGAGTGAAACCGCTTACTCAGAAGAATTCATTTTAATTTCTAACATATCATACCCAAAAAGGCTAAACAATTTTCACTTTGGGTATAACCCCAAAAAAATCCATCCCCCAATCTCAAACTCTCATATATGGTATAAAAACTGATTTAAAAAACTGATTCTGCACTATGATGGTAAAAAATATCTACGCTGACTTTGTGGCTCCTTTTTTTGGGTTTGTATCTGCGCTTTTGTCTAC
>WFSU01000102.1 GCA_015485845.1 Nitratifractor sp.
GCTCATATGAGCATTTCGAACCTCGAACATTAGATGCTTTTTCAGTAGCAGAAAAGTCATTAAGTGAACTAAGAGCAGAATCGATTTGTAAAATTCTCATAAGCAACGATAGCGATATTGAGGACAAAATTAATTCTTTATTGAAAGCTGATCCAGAGCAACCAATAATTGTTCCTTTTACCTATAATGAATTATTAATAAAACATGATGAACACTTCGTTCAAAATCGTTTTCGCAAACATTTTTATTCGAGAAATTTGTTTGATTTTTTGTCACCTCTCAAAAGTGACCTATACTTTTTTGGTCGAAGCCAATTAGTACAAGAAATAGTTAACAGGCATAGATCCTCTGAACATACTGGATTATTCGGACTTCGAAAAAGTGGAAAAACGTCTATAATTTACGCTGTCGAAAGGACTTTGTCTAATACTGGTCAACGTTTTATCTCAATTGATTGTGAAAGTCCATCAATTCATAAACTAAGATGGAATGAATTATTAGAGAAAATTGTATATTTGTATCACAAGACTGTTCAATCAAAAGTCAAACTAGACACCTCTTCACGCTATCTTGAAAAAACTGCTGCTGATAGTTTTGAAGAAGATATTAAAAAGATTTACAATTCAAAAAAGAAACAAAGCACATTATTTATATTTGATGAAATAGAAAGACTAACACCAGGAACAGCATCTTCAACACACTGGCGCGATACTGAAGATTTCATTTATTTTTGGCAAACATTAAGAGGATTTTATCAAAGAAATCCAGACGTTTTTACTTATATGCTTGTTGGCACTAACCCTAGTTGCGTAGAGCATGCTGTTTTAGTAGGACATGACAATCCATTGTTTGCCTCTATCCCCTGTCAGTATGTTCCAAGCTTTAGTGTTGAGCAGGTGCATGAAATGGTATATAAACTTGGTAAATATGTAGGTTTAAATTTCGACGAACTCATTTTTTCAAAACTAACTGATGACTTCGGTGGACATCCCTTCCTCATACGCCAAGCCTGCAGTGTTATCCACAATGAGTATAAAGGTGAAAGACCTGTTACAGTCGATAAAGCTCTTTATGAAAAAACAAAAAAGCAATTTATTGAAAATTCATCACATTACCTAAATATGGTCATCCAAGTATTAAAAGATTGGTATGGTGATGAATATGAAATGCTAAAGTATTTAGCACAGGGTGATACAAAGACATTCCTTGAACTTGCACAAGACAATAGTGAGTTCACTACGCATTTAATCGGTTACGGTTTGATTCAACACAGCGCGAATGGTTATGCATTCAATATCGAAGCAGTAAAAGAATATATGTCTCATGAACATAAATACGAAAGGATTAACCTTACTGAACAAGAAAAAGTTGAAGAAATTTCTCGCAGAAGAAATATGTTAGAGAAAAATCTAAGAAAAATTGTAAAAAATTCGTTGAAAATGAAATTTGGTCAGAAAAAAGCTTTAGAAAAATTATTTGCTTCTCTGCCAGAGAAGAGACGAGATACTCTAAACTCATTCAGTTTTGACGAGATTATGGAAATTGATTCATCACCGTTGTTTTTTTTAGAACTAAAAAATATCATAAACAGAGAGTGGGATAGTTTTCAGAACATTTTTGAAATGGAAAAAGACAAGGTACTATTAATGCTTGATGAAATAAATTCAGTTGGTAGGCCAGAAGCACATGCGAAGAACATTGAACAATCAGATTTCGAGCAAATGAGATTATATTTTAATAAATTGGAACCAATACTTGAGGATTGGATTTAAAAGATCTACAACAAGCAAAAGTCACAGTCAAAGGCAGTCAAAGGGGTCAGGTTATAATGATAACTTTGGCTTGTTCCCATCGTCTCGAGATAGTGAAAGAACTCGGGGATTTTGGAGCAGGGACTTCAGTCCCGTACAATGAAGCTCCATTATGTGTACCATTTTGACGGGGCTAAAACCCCTACTCCTTAAAAGAGCAAGTTCTTTCACGGCCTCTCTCCGATGGGAATGCATATGCAACGATAACCAAGCTATGACATATCTATCCCTGGTCATGCTTTCACAGAACTCAAGGAACTCAAGGGGTCAGGTGATAATGATAACTTTAGCTCGTCCCCACCGTCCCGGTGGTAACGTATACTCCAATTCAAATCAACACAACAAACGCACACAAGAAAAAAATACCCCAATCACTCTATGCACTCAAATTTCAGCATAAGTTCAGATAAATCTATATAGTATAATCCATATCTAAACATGGAGAAAAAAATGATTACCTATGCCAGAGAAGAGTTGGTCGGGATTACGGATTTGGGCAAATCGCTGGGAAACTACCTCGACAAAGTATCTGCAAATATCCTGAACAGGATCACAATCGTACGTCGCAATAAACCCGAAGCCGTGGTGTTGCCGATCGAAGAGTACGAGCGACTCCAAAGTGTCTATGACCAACTGGAGCAAGAAGAGATCGAGGCATTGTTGCGCAATATGAGCGACGAGGATAAACAGATTGCCAAAACCAAAACTTTGATGATCGACGTGTGATATAGTGTCCTCATCATCGAAGCAATTGTGGAGGCGATTGGGTTTCGGGGGGATGTCTATAAGAAGCAGGGAAAGTGAGTTATCATTGTCGCTTCGACTCGTTCCCATCGTCCCCGATGGGAATGCATATGCGACGACAACCAAGCTATAGCATATCTATCCCTGGTCATGCTCTCACATGCATTCCGACCGAGACGGTCGGAACGAGGGTCGATAAAAGGCTGCCTGCAACAGCTTTACAAAACAATATAAATCTACTACAATACTCGTATCTCAAATCACAAAAGAAAACTATATCAAAGTGATTGACGAACAGTTTGTAGTTCCCTATGACGATTTCACCAACTACCAAGAGTTGGTTGGACGATTCAAAAATGAGATAAAGGAGTTTGTAGCATGGTAAGTATCCAAAACGGAACCATAGAGGATTTTTTTGATTCGGCATTGCAGACGGCCAAAGAAATCGACAACAATGAAAAAGTCACCCCAAAGCATACCATCTGGATGGAGACGGACGATCTGCTAAAGATACTAAAACCCCAGAGAACCAAATTGTTGCAGTATTTAAAAAATAAAACAAACATCTATTACAACGTTTTGCTTGAAGAGATGAAAAAATCACCTTCAAGTCTCAATCGGGATTTGGAACTTTTGTCAAAATATCAGCTTATCGATATATCCAAAGAACCCAATGCCGGACACGGAATCAGAAAAGTGATAAAACCACTTTATGCGAATGGTGAGATAGAATTCAGAGCAATCCTGTAACGACACGAATCATACACCATCGTCAAGTTTATTTCGTGTCTATCCCTCACACACTCCGAGCACGCCTCAAAACCCCCAAAATCCCATACAACCAACACCCCAGACAAAACCCCAGCGCCGACTCAAGCAGCGCGGCGATCAGCAGCAGCACCATCACACCCATCGCCGCAACCGACCACCCCGACACATACAGCACCAGCCCGGCAACCGCCATCACCAATCCCAACCTCGCCGCAAAAAGCTTGGGCGCTGCGTCGATGGGACTCGGCTGAAACCAGCGTCGGCGGATTCGGGTCGCTATCGAAGCGAACGGACTCATTTCACACCGAAACACCCGTGAGGAAAAATCGAAACTCAGCAGCACCAGCCACCCGACCCATCCCGTGAGGAGATACCCCACGACCGACACCACCACAAACGCACCGACGATCCGGGCGACCCTCTCATCAGCCGTGACACCCGATATAGGACAACTTGACATGACACACTCCATTTTCTGGATATTCTGTCCTATTGTACTCTTATTGATTATAAGAAAAGATAAAATAGTTAAATAAGTTTTATTCTTAATGTTGATAAAAATTTTACCGCCTGATCATCCGCGCTGTCGCCTCAGCCAGACGATCGATCGCCCGATTCATCGCCACGACAATGAGGGGGGTTTCCCCTTTGGGGACGGGGACAGTGGTGGTGAAGAGACGGGCGCGGCGGCCGTGGCCGCTGATCGGCTCGACGAAGAAACTCGCCTCGAGGACGACGGCGCTTTGGCTCTCGACGTAGATAAGGCGGTTGAGGATCACCTTGAGCCGTACGCCGGTGCTTTTCTCGATATCCCAGGGGTAGCGGTAGACATGGGGGGTAGCAAAACGCTTCTGAAGGTAGGTGATCAAATGCCGGGTGATCCCTTTCTCCGGTGCCGTCGCCCACACCGCCGCATCGCAGTAGGTCAGTTCCCCCGCCGCACTCTGGATGGGAATTTTATTCCCGACAAGGTACGCTGGAACGATCACCTGATCGACCCCAATCTGACGGACAGGGCGCTGGGAAGCCGTGATCGCCGACTGGGGCTCGGAGAGGATGTACTGCTGTGCCGGGCCGCCGCAGCCGGTCAGTAGAACCATAGCCAGAAAACTGACGGCCAAAAAGCCGGTGGTCGCAAAAGCCGGAAATCGTCTCATATCACTCTCCGAAAATCAAAGCATTGGGTTTTTTATTGAGCTTCTGGATGAAGCGCTTGGTCTCCTCGGACGTCCGCCCCACTTCGCGGAGCATCGCTTCGAGCTTCTTCCCGAAGAGTGAACCGGAGCTGTAGCCGTGGAGAACACTCTTGGTCGTCTTGAGGGTTTTGCGCAGATCAGCAATCGCCTTGCTCAAGTCACTGTCGCCCCCCATCATTCCTCGCAAACTCCCCATGGTTTTGTTCAAATCGTCACTGAGGGTCTGGAAGCTCTCCTTTTCGGTCAAACCGTTAATATTTTTGATCATCTTCTTACTCTCGGTGGCCAGATCGGAAAGGTTGTCCAGCAGGCGGTTGAGATCAGCCAGTACCGTATTGGGTTTACGTGGCTGGGTCGGAAAATCCCAGAAACCGTCACACTTGACCAGACTCCCAGCTGTCTGGTTGGTCTCCCGGGGATAATCCAGATCAATATAGAGATTGTCGAAGAAGAGATTGCTTCCCCGCAGATACGCCCGCAACCCCTGTTTTGTCGCTGCAATCAGGTTGTGGGTGCCGTTATGATCCTTATCTTGGAAATTGCCTACATCGATCCGACCAGTCGCTTCCGCCTCGACTCCGTGCTCTGCCGAAACATACCGAAACGAAACGGTGTCGATCCGCCCCACCTCAAATCCCTGAAACCGGATCGGAGTACCGTCATCCAACCCGCTGACATCCCCAGTGAATACGAAACGGAAGGGCTCCACGTGCATCTCAGCACTCCCAATATGCTGTTTCATGGCTTCCGAACGGCGACTGTAAAGTTTGAAAACCCGGTCGGGTTTGGGTGAGGGATACGCTTTGTCAAACCGACTCTCGAAGCTGATGCTCCCCAGAAGGACGCTGTTGAGTGGTGCCAGATCGAGGGCGAGGTTGCCCCCTTCCATGCTGACGGAGACGAGATCCTGATGCCAGAATTTGGTCGTGATGTTGATCAGATTGGCGTACTCTTTTTTGATAAAAAGCTCGATCTCCGTCCGAGACGTGTTGGTGTCGAGGGTGATCCGGTCGATGTTGCCCACCCGGAGGTGGCGGTAGTTGACCGGTGCCCCTTCGTGGATGTTGCCAATGTGCCGAGCATGCAGGCGGATCGTAAAACCTGATCCGGGGGAGCGGTAGGGTTCAAGCTGCCCGACAAAATGATCCCGAGATGCCTCCGAACGCTGAGCGCTCATGGAGATATACGTCCCTTTGAGCAACGTATCCAGTCCTCGAACACCTCGATAATCGACCTGAGGAGAAACAATCCAGAAATGGGTCGTATCATTGAGAAAAGCTTTCGCCTCTTTTTCCATTCGGATATGCACCTGCACCCCTTTCCCCTTCTCCTGCAATCCGATCCGGGTCACATGGCCGATGATCACATCCCGATACTTCACCAGGCTTTCTCCAGCAATCAAGCCGTTACTGCTCGGGAAATCGACTCGAATCTCAGGGCCAAGACGGGTATAATGCTGATAGATCAACCATCCGGCGATGGCCAGTGTCACCAGCGGTACAATCCAGAGGGAGGTGAAGAGATTGAACGATCGATTCTCTTCGATTCGGGGGTTTTTAGCCGATCCCATGGTCGGAAGCCTTTCTATGTCTGTATGGTTTTTGCGTGCGGTAATGCCGGGCAATCAAGCGGGGGTCAAACACCAAAGCCGCAGCCAGAGTAAAAAAGACCATCAAAACATACGCCGTCGCCCCCGTCCCAGCCACGATCTGAAAGGTATCAAAGGTAACCATACCACTGAGGGCTGTGACCACAAAAATATCGACCATGGACCACGCTCCTATGATTTCGATCAGAGTATAAAGCCGGTGACGGACATGCCGTCGGTGGCGCACAGGAAAACGACTGTTTATAAGTAAGTATAATAGCACAATAAACTTCAAAATCGGAATAATCACCGAAGCAACAAGAATCACAAGGGCGATCAGATAAGAGCCGTCATCCCACAGGGCAATCACCCCTCCCACGACTGTATTGTCCACGTGTCCCATGATGGTGTGAATTCGCAGGATCGGAAAAAGGTTGGCCGGAACCCAGAGGATCATCGCTGTCAACAACAACGCCCAGGTACGGATATAACTCTGACGAGGGTGTGGGATGTGTGTCCCGCAGCGACGGCAGCGTACGTTGTCTCCCGTGTCGACATTGACCGCTTCGCAGACCGGACAGCGGATCAGGTGGGATGATACCGACTCACTGGCCATGGTATCGCCTCTCGTAGATCTCCCACAGCGTCCCGATCCGTCGGGCTCGGGTGAGATAGAGATCGATCCCGGCATAGATCACCAGTGCCCAGAATGCCACGCCGAAGTGAATCGTCACTTTACCAGAGAGTTTTACCAGGGCGATCAGAACACTCACCGTGAAGATATCCACCATACTCCAGGGGATCAAGTGGGAGAGGGAAACAAGCAGGCGCCGAGCCATCTCCGGACGTTTCCCCAGCTTCAAAAGGAGGATAAGCACGGCATAATCCACGATCACCAGTAACGGGATCACCAACACAAGCAAGGTCACCCCAATCGCCACGATATAAAATCCACCTCCCTCCAGAACGGAAATAGCCGAAAAGAGCGTCAACGTATGTTCTTTACCCCACAAACCCACGCGGATGAGGGGGAAAAGATTGGCCAGAACAAAAAAGATGATTCCCGATAAGGCCAACGCCAACGCCCGATCGAGATACGCCGGATCGTAGCGGTAGAGGATTGCCCCGCATTTTTTGCAGCGTGCCCGTTTGCCGGCGGGGAGCTGTACCTTACGGTAGAGGGAATTACACCGGTCACACATGACGTATTTAGAGAGATCGTCATGTGCTTTTTTGTGCATCATCCACGCTCCATCGTCCCGCGCAGGAGATCCACGACATTGGTCGCATAGCTACCCTTTGGGAGGAAAAATCCCAGTTCATAGTGGGCTTTTTCCGGGATATATTTTCGAGTGATCTCCGTGGGGAATATCCATGCATATCGGCGGGAGCCATCCTCGGAGATCGGTACATCAAACTTTGCTTCAACTTCTCGTGCTTCCCTTTCGGCTCTTTTGGCCTTCTTTCCGGGGATGAGACCGGTAGGAGTACGATCTTTCAAAGCAAATTTTGCCGCTTCCTCCTCCACCTCATTGGCATGGAAGATACGCCCGTGGGGATAGTGCATCATCACATCGCCCCGGAGGATTTTGAAAAAGTGTTTCTGCTTCGCTGTACCGGTAAGTGTCCCCTCCGG
The DNA here is from genome assembly GCA_015485845.1 of Nitratifractor sp. Classification (GTDB taxonomy): domain Bacteria; phylum Campylobacterota; class Campylobacteria; order Campylobacterales; family Sulfurovaceae; genus S017-3. Next base: position 7,747 of record WFSU01000102.1, read on the forward strand.
CAATCCGCCTCCCTGCTCCGCTTCGGCCTCGCTGAACCCTTCGAGCAATCGGCTGATCTCGATCCGGCGGCTGAGCCAGTTGTTAAAGAGATAACTTTGATACGCACTGATGAGAAACTCCCTCGTCTTGCGGTCACGTACCTTCCGTGTCCCCTCGACGATCGCCTGCCCCTCACGCCAATTGTCCCCGTCACGGCCGAAGCGCTGATAGCCGAAATAATTGGGCACACCGTTGGCCTCGATCCAGTCGAGCACCGAGTCGAGCTTGGCTTGCTGAACACCGAGGACTTTTTTAAACCGTAGAGAGAAGCGGTTGCCTTTGAGATGACCAATGCGGAGTTTGTTGGTGTGGCGGGTGGTGGAGAGGATTTTGATCTGCGGGTGGGCAAAGCCCTCGAGGGCTGCTTCGTGGCTGGCCGGCAAGGAAAGGTACTGCATCGTCATGGCATGTTTATCCTTGAGCCCGGCATACCCGATCTCGCGGCGCCGGATACCCAGATGGCTGCTGAGGATATCCAGCATCTCCCAGGTCGTCAGCTCTTTCTTGCGTACCAGGATAATCAGGTGTTCCCCTTCCCCAGCCCACGCATACAGTGGAATCTCCTCGACGATAAAATCCCGAGGCGAAGGGGAAAAGAGAAAATCGTTGCGATGGGCAAGCGGCAGAAGCCAGGTCGAAGTGTGCATAGGGAACCTCAGGGTTTGTTTCGGTTGAATATATCCAGAATCTCTATCAAATCATCTTCAGGATGTATCTCATAAACGATCGTATAGCCATGAAAAATCATATCACGAACCGTGTCATCATCGAAATAAATCGAACGCCGATACTGATACGGAAAATCAACGATATGCCGGATATGATCGTTCAGCTCAGAGAGAAAAAGTACACTGGCTGAAAAATTATCGCGAGCGATGTAATCGAGTATCTCAAAAAGATGCTCGGTAAAGTCACTGTGCCGACGGATGTGCATATTTGCGCTCTAAATCACCCATGAATGTCTCAATTCGGCTCTCGAATTCTGCCTCAGAGAGCATTTCGGCTTTGCCGTTTTTGATGTTATCTCGTATCGTTTGGAGGTGTTTTTTTCGTTCATAAAAATAAGGATCCAATGCGAGATTTTTATCGCGAAAGATCTCCACACTGTCTTTGAATTTCTCTCTAAGAAGACCAATAACATCGGCGAGTAAATCATCCTGCACATTCAAAGTCAACGTCTGCATACTTGATCTCCCAATTTAGTTTGGCTTATTATACCTGAAATTTCGAAATGCAGCCTACTTTTTCCGCAACACCACCCCACTCTCCACATGTTTCGTATAGGGAAACTGATCAAAAATTGCCCCCTCGAGTACCGTATGCGTCTGGGTCAACGTCTCCAAATCCCGGGCGAGGGTTTCAGGGTTACACGAGATATAGAGAATCGTCTCGAAACCACTCACCAGCTCCGTTGTAGCACCATCGAGTCCGGCACGGGGAGGATCAACGAGGATGGTCGAGAAATCATAGCTTTTCAAATCAACCCCCTCGAGACGGCGAAACGGTCGCACGCCGGCAAAGGCTTCCACCATCTCTTCAGAGCTCATCCGAACGAAAGTGATGTTGTCCGTACCGTTAAGCGCCACATTCTCCTGCGCCGCGCGAATGGAGTTTTTGCTCACCTCCGTCGCCAACACACGGTCAAAATGCCGCGAGAGTGGGAGGGTGAAGTTGCCCAGCCCACAGTAAAGTTCGATCAAATCCCCCCGGCCGATCGCACGTGCTTGCGTCACCGCCCACTCGATCATATGGGTATTGACCCCCGGGTTGGGCTGGGTGAAGCCCCCTTCATAATAGCGGTATCGGTACGGTACATCATCGATCACTAACGTCTCGGTCACGTAATCTTGAGACAGTACTACCTTCTGCTTACGGCTGCGGCCGATGATATGAATATTCAATCCCCCCTCAAGCCCTTTGGCTTCGGATTCCCACTCCTCATCCAGCTTGCGATGATAAATCAGCGTCACCAGCACTTCACCCCTCAATGTCGCGAGAAATTCCACGGCAAAGAGCCGTTGGCGCAACACATCGGATTCATTGATCGCCTCAAGCAATCGCGGCATCGTACGAGCAATAGGCTCAGTCACTTTGGGGCACTCCGTGATCGTCACGCTGCCATTTTTCTCCCAATTCCCCATCGCATAATCGCACCGATCCCCCGTATGCCAGATCCGAAACTCTGCCCGGGAGCGGTAGTGCGCCTCCGCTCCCCGGTACACCGTCAATTCTCCATCAAAAAAAGTAGTTAACAGCCCGCTCACCCACTCGTGTTTCTGGGCAACTTGATCTTCATAAGGGATATCATAGAGGGTACATGAGCCGCATTGGCCGAAAGCATCACAGGTCATAAAGTGCCTTTCAAGGTTTTTGCTGACATTATAGAGAATGAGACCTGATTCTCACTTAATCAACCCCTTTAAACTCCATTAGCTATAATTACATCCAATATAAATTTAGCTCAAAAGGCGCTCCATGGCACTCAGTGTGGTCATTCTCGCAGCGGGACAGGGTACCCGGATGAAATCAGATACCCCCAAAGTCCTCCACCCTATCTCCGGCAAGCCGATGCTCTTCCATTCGATCGACGCAGCACAGAAGGTTTCCGATGACATCACCGTCGTCCTCCACCACCAGGCTGAACGGATCCAAAAGGCGGTCGAAGCGGTCTATGAAGGGATCGCGTTTCACCTTCAGGATGCCGTCAACTACCCCGGTACCGGCGGAGCGATGCGGGGGATCAGCCCCCGGCATGAACGGACACTGATCCTCAACGGAGATATGCCCCTCATCACCGAAGACTCCCTACGCCTTCTGGCCGAAGGGGATGCCGATATCAACATGAGTGTCCTCCAGCTCGACCCACCACCGGCCTACGGACGCGTCATCATCGAAGATGGACGCGTCCAGCGGATCGTCGAAGACAAAGACTGCACCCCCGAAGAAAAAGCTGTCACCACCCTCAATGCTGGGATCTACTGCGTCTCCCGCCATGTGATCGATGCCTACATTCCCCGCCTTAACAACGATAATGCCCAGCGAGAGTACTACCTCACCGACATCGTCGAAATGGCCGTAACCGAGGGCAAAACCGTCCATCCGGTGATCGTCCGTGCCGAAGAGTTCCTCGGGGTCAATTCCAAGCTTGACCTTGCCCATGCCGAAGAGATGATGCAGCGACGTATCCGCGAACACTGGATGCGCGAAGGGGTCACGATGCACCTGCCCGAGACGATCTACATCGAGTCTGATGTCACCTTTGAAGGGGAGTGCACGCTGGAAAACGGCGTGACCCTGCTGGGCGACACTCACATCGTCCACAGCCACATCAAAGCCCACTCGGTGATCGAGGATGCCACAATCATCGACTCCGATGCCGGGCCGATGGCACGCATCCGCCCCCAGACCACCCTCGAAGGGACCCACGTCGGCAACTTCGTCGAAGTCAAAAAGTCCACCCTCACCGGGGTCAAAGCGGGGCATCTGAGCTACATCGGCGATGCCACCATCGGTGAAGGCTCCAACATCGGTGCTGGGGTCATCACTTGCAACTATGACGGCAAAGCCAAATACCCCACCACCATCGGGCGCAACGTCTTCGTCGGCTCCGACAGCCAGCTCGTAGCCCCCGTAACCCTCGAAGATGAGACCATCATCGCAGCCGGTAGCACCGTGACAAAAGATGTCCCAACCGGAGCGCTCGCCATCAGCCGTACCCCGATGAAGATCGTCGCCGGATTCTTCAACAAATTCTTCGGAAAGGGGCAGTAGTGCAGATCAACTTATCGGGCAAAAAGATTCTCCTGGGAGTCACCGGAAGCATCGCCATCTACAAAGCGATCGAAGTCGCACGCCTCTTCGTCAAGTCCGGTGCGACGGTGCGGGTAGTGATGAGTCCTGCCGCACAGCGCTTCATCACGCCGCTGACCTTTGAGGCTGCGACCGGCCAGCCGGTACTCACCGAAGAGACCGAGAGCTGGAGCAGTGAGATGAACCACATTGATCTGGGCAAATGGGCGGATGTGTATCTCATCGCTCCGGCCACGGCCAACACCATCAACAAACTCGCCAAAGGGATCGCCGATACCCTTGTCCTCCAGGTGGCGCTGTCGTTCCGGGGAGCACTCCTCGTGGCACCCGCTGCCAATACCCAGATGATCGCCAACCACTACACCGAAGGATCACTGAAGATGCTCGGCGTCAACGACACCCGCATCATCCGCCCGCAGGAGAAACTTCTCGCGTGTGGGGATGAGGGCACCGGAGCGCTGGCCGATCCGCAGGAGATTTACTTCCAGACGGCTCAGGCAATGCTGCGCGATCCGTTCTGGGAAAACCGCAAAGTGGTCGTCACCGGCGGCGGCACCCGCGAACGCCTCGACGAGGTGCGCTACCTCTCCAACTACTCCAGCGGCAAGATGGGCAAAGCGCTGGCCACCGCCCTCTATCTGCGCGGAGCTGATGTGTGCTACATCTCCACGATGCCCCATGAGGATCTGCCCCAGGAGATCTACACCATCGATGTCGAGGATGCGGCTGAGATGCACGAGTATGTAGTGGACTCCATCCGTGTGGCCAAAAAGGGTGTATTGTCCAAAGCCAGCATGAACACCGCCGATCCGGTACACTGGATCCAGAAGACCCCCTACCTTTTCATGGCCGCTGCCGTGGCCGATTTTGCCCCCAAGTTCGCGCAGGACGGCAAACTCAAAAAAGACCAGCTCGGCACGGAGTGGTCTCTGGAACTCACCCAGACGACCGACATCCTCCAGAGCATCGACAAATCCGGGATCATCACCGTCGGGTTCAAAGCCGAAATGGATCCTGAAAGCGGCCAAGCCAACGCCCAGAGTCTAATCGAGCGCAAAGGGGTGAACGGGGTGTGCTTCAATCTTCTCTCCGACCATGAGAGCTTCGGAACCGATGAGAATCGGGTGATTTTCCTCACCGACAATGATGCCGTCGATCTCGGGCACCTGCCCAAGCTCGACCTGGCCTTCAAAATCCTCAACGAAAGCAGCAAACTCGATGAAACAGCCTAATACTTTACGACACCTCGCCGTCATCATGGACGGCAACGGCCGCTGGGCCAACGAACGCGGCCTCAAACGTACCAAAGGGCACGAAGAGGGTGCCGAACGCGTCCGGGACATCACCACCTACTGTGCGCTCCACCCAACGATCGAAAGCCTTACCCTCTATGCCTTCAGCACCGAAAACTGGAAACGCCCCAAGATGGAAGTGGACTTCCTCATGCGCCTGCTAGATCGCTACCTGACTAACGAAATCCCCGTCTACATGGAGCACAACGTCCGCCTCGAAGTGATCGGGGACATTGACCGCTTCTCTAAAAAGCTTCAAAAAACCATCGCCAAAGTCAAAGGGACCACCGCCAACAACACCAGCCTCACACAAGTCCTCGCCCTCAACTACGGCAGCCGGGATGAGATCATCCGCGCCGTCAACCGCGTCATCGATGCCGGAGAAGCGGTCACAGAAGAGAGCCTCGGTGCTGCCCTCGACACTCCCTATGTCGATGCCGATCTCCTCGTACGCACCAGCGGCGAACAGCGCCTCTCCAACTACCTGCTATGGCAGCTGAGTTACGCAGAATTTATCTTCACCGATACCCTCTGGCCGGACTTCAAGCCCGATGAATTGGAGACACTCATCGACCAGTACGAAGGGCGCGAACGGCGCTTCGGAGGCATCTGATGGATGCCATGACCCTCTATGCCATCCTCGCAGCCCTCGTGGGACTTCTCGTAGGCTCTTTTCTCAACGTCGTCATCTACCGCGTGCCACTGGGAGAAAACATCGCCTTCCCCGCCTCCCACTGCACCAGCTGCAATCATCCCCTCAAATGGTACCACAACATCCCCCTCTTCTCATGGCTTTTTCTCGGGGGCAAATGTGCCTTCTGTGGGGAGCCCATTTCCAGACAATACCCCATCGTGGAATTCATCAACGCCCTGATATGGCTCATGCTCTTTATTAAAGTCGGCCCCGTATGGTGGTTCCCTTTTGTTGCGGCCTCTTTCAGTGCTCTACTGGCACTCTCGATGATCGACTTCAAATACTTTGCCGTGCCCGACTCGGTCAACTTTTTTGCTCTCGGTGCTGCCCTCATCAGTCCAGCCCTTCTGCACATGGATATGAGCAACAGCATCGCTCAAGCCTTAATGGCCGCTGGAGGGCTCTGGCTGATCGGCTTCATCGTCTCCAAGGTCGCCCGCAAAGAAGCCATGGGGAGTGCGGATGTCATCGTCGCCGGTACGATGGCTGCGCTGCTCGGCTTCCCCAACTTTTTCATTGCCCTGTTTCTCTCGGCGATTCTGGCGATCTTTCCCTCACTTTTTGCCAAAGACACGATGGTGCCTTTTGTTCCCTTTCTGGCACTGGCCACACTGATCGTATATCTGTTTGATGCACAGGCCGCCCAGCTCATCCACTGGATCATCTACCGCTGATGCGCGTCAAAGCGGTCATCGCCTATGACGGCTCAGCTTTCGAAGGCTTCCAGCGCCAAACCCGCACCCCCCGTACTGTCACCACCGCTCTTGAACGGGCTCTAAACAATCTTGGAATCACAAGCCCCGTCACCGGCAGCGGCCGCACCGATGCCGGGGTGCATGCCACCGGCCAGGTGATCCATTTTGACCTGCCTGAGTATTGGCACAATTTATCCAAACTCCGAACCCACCTCAACGGTCAACTCGAAGCCATTGCCATCAAACACATCAGCTTAGTACCAGACGATTTTCACGCCCGCTTCGATACCAGCAGACGCATCTACCGTTATCTTTTAAAAGAGACGCCCCCGTCTGTCTTCGAGCGTCGATACGTTGCGTATGTTCCCGATTTGGATGTTCAGAAACTTGGGGAAGCTCTCACTCTCTTCGAAGGGACACATAATTTTGGCTCTTTCAAAAAAAGCGGCTCCGAGACCAAAGACGACATCCGCACTGTTTATCGAACCCGCTTGAAAAAAATAGGGAAATATTACGCGGTCTATTTCGAAGCCAATGGTTTCTTAAGAGCGCAAGTACGGATGATGCTGGCAGGTGCCTTTAAAGTCAGTCATGGAGAGCTCACCTTTGAACAACTCAAAGAACAATTAAAAATGCACCACAGACACACAACCCACCTTGCACCGCCGGAGGGGTTGTATCTGGCAAGAGTAATCTATTGAGAGGGTAGAATTTTTACACGGACAATTTCTCGTAGGGGCAGACCCACGTGTCTGCCCTGGTGGCAAATGCCACCGTCACAAGGGGCTGGGACTTCAGTCCCACTGAATATTACCAGAGCTCAATACACCCCTCAGTCATCATTTCATTTGTCTCTTTAATATCAAACCATGTTGGATCATAGGATTCATCACCGATCCACTCTGCCATTTCGGCATGGTCAGGATGCTCGGGATCGTTGATCGCTTCAAGAAAATCGTAATATCCCCACAATCCTCCGACATCTTCAGGCGGACGGGCATTTTTCCCTTTGATGCAGACCGGAAGCGTTTTTGTCGGTGCTTCAGCAAGGATCTTTTCGAGCTTGATCCGGTGTTCCCAACCGTCTCCGAAATCGTATTCGTAATCCAGTACATCTCCCTCGTAGCCCAAAACATTAGCGATCAAAGTTTTCTGCTCATCAACCGCTTCGTGCGAAGTAAACTCATCATCCGGTATTCCAAAAAAAGTGCGCCCTTTATAGAATCCATGCAGATGACCATTGTACCACCCAAAAGCCCCCTGAATCGCACAATGCAGATCGTACAGAGTGCCGGAGGCATCGATTAGAATCCTCCGCCAGATGGGAGGCTTTGCCCCTTTCAAATCTATTCTGAGTTGGTAAACCATGTTTTTCTCCTTGTCGTTGGTTATCAATATTTCATGCGACTAAAGTCGCATCCCCAAAAATCTACCCTCTACCTGCTACTTGCTACCCTCTCCGTATACCTGCAACGCCACTTCCGCCATCCCCGCCTTGGCAATCGGACGGCGCATCAGCTGGTACGATGCCACCGCCAGCGTCTGATGGACAAACGGCGCATAATCCTCATCGAGCTCTTTGCTCAGGCGGTGGAGTACGTGTGTGATCGTCGCAGCCGGTGACGGGAGGGTGGTGTCGACAAACACGGTCGGATCGTTCCATTCTCCATCCCCGACCGCCCAGAATCCTCGATCATAAAAGCGGCGGATCGCCGCACCGGCAATCTCTCCGGCGGTGGCGAGGAAGTGTTCATTTCGCGTCAAATCGTATGCCGTAAGCAGCGCCAGCCCCAGTGCGGCATAATCGACCAAATAGGTAGTCGCATCGGAGGTACCAAGCTGATGCCGCAGCTGGAGCCCCGAGAGCATCGTCTCCATCAACCGATGGAGCAACTCCAGCGCATCAGGACGGTAGCGCTCTTCGGAGCGAGCCATAGTGAGGAGTGCCATAACGATGAGGGCATTGGGAGCTGTGAAGATACGCGGGTCATCCTCTCCGTCAATCACCCCGTTGATGCACAGCCCACTCGCAGGATCTTTCATCGAACGCAATGCCCAGTCGCCGATCCGGTACGCCGCCTCCCGATAATGGGGTGCCCCTTCATTGAGGGCCTGATCGGCACGGATCAGTACAAAAGCCAGAACGGCATTTTCTGCCAGACTTTTCCGCTGCTGGGGGATCTGCCACGCCTCATCCAGCGTGCAGCAGTAAAATCCCCCCGCATCCTCATCCCAGATCGGTGCCTCAAGCATGCTGTCCAGTGTATGACGAAGCGAATGGAGCGGCTCCACTTCCCCGGCGTATGTATGTAACTCCAGTGCCGCCATGAGGAGTGCGACGTGATGGTGCTTCGGTGTCTCTCCGTACCCGCCGTGTTTGGAGTCGTATACGTCGACAATCTGCTTGCTCAGAATCTTCGAAAGGGCATCCGGATCGATCTGCGTCGCCTCGATACTCTGTCTGGGTGCCAGCTGCTCCAGTGCTTCCTTTCCTTTCTGTGCAAACCCTTCCGGATCTTCAGCATATTTTTTTGCCACGAGATCGAGCAGTGTTTCCAGCCCCATCATCCCGTCACGCGCTTCATCAGGCACATAGGCAGCCACATACAGCGGTGTGCGGTCTGGAGCGAGGAAAAGGGTCAGCGGCCACCCATCTTCTTTGGCCAGCATGACACCAAACACCCGCTGGAAATGGCGATTGATATCGGGGTGCTCATCCCGGTCGACACGGATGGGGACAAACTGTGTATTGATCTTTTCTGCTATCTTTGGATCGGCGAAACTCTCCTCCTCCATCTGAGCACATGCCCGACACCCCCGGTAGGTGATCCAGAGAAAAACAGCTCTCCCCTCATCCCGCGCCCGTGCAAACGTCTCTTCTCCCCATTGTTCCCATTTTATCGTTTTCATCGTCTATGTTAGCCTCTCGTTAATTTCTCTACGTTATAGTTCTGCACAACTTTACACTATGCAAGCTTGCAAGAAGGACACCCATGATGCAAATACGATCTCTTTTGATGCTTTTATCCCTTTTCTTAACTCCCTGGACGGCTATCGCAGCTGGATTCGGGGAGATCGAGGGGTTACCTCAGCAAACCTTCCTCGACCCGAAAGATGCCTTCAAAGCCGTCGCAAAGGTCGAAGATAATACTCTTAAAACCGCCATCATCCTCGGAGACAAAATCCACGCTTACATCAAAGACCTCCACTACATCATCACTCAGCCAAAGAAAGTGGAGCTCACCATTCAAAAGCCCGATCCGGTCACCATTGAGGGGGATGAAAATACCGTCTTTTACGGCACGCAGACCATTGATGTACCGCTGAAACAATTACGGGACAAAGGGATCAGCGGGAAATTTACCCTCGCGATCCACATGACCGGATGTTCCGATGCTGGGATCTGCTACAACCCCCAGACACGTACATTTGATCTCACCATGCCCTCTACTCCCAAGCTCAGCGAAAAGGACGCTGCCGAAAAACAGCAACTCAAAGAACTCACTGAAGAGGAATCACTCGAAAACATGGCCGAAAAAGCGACCGTCAGCCCCAAAGAGTGGGACAAACAACCCAAAGCCTCCTCAATCGCTCCGCTCAAAACTCCTCAAGCCGATACCGCTGCTGATGAAGGTCTCTTCGCCAAAATCGCCCGCCTAACCAAAGAAGGCAACGTCGCCAAAATCGCTGATGTCCTGACCCACGAAAGCTCTTTTTTCATCCTCTTTCTCTTCTTCATCTTCGGATTGCTCCTGGCACTCACCCCGTGCATCTTCCCTATGATCCCAATCCTCAGTTCCATCATCGTTTCTCAGGCGAACAAAAATAAAAAAGCCGACACACCCCCTTCAAAATGGCAGGGATTTTTCATCTCGCTTGTCTACGTACTGGCGATGGCACTCACCTACACCATCGTCGGTGTCATTGCCGGACTGGCCGGTGCCGATATCCAGGCGGCGTTTTCCAAGCCATGGGTGATCGTCCTCTTTGCGTTCGTTTTCGTGGCTTTGGCGTTTTCCCTCTTTGGCTACTACGAGATCGGCTTGCCGGCCTCATGGCAGTCCAAACTCACCAAAGTAAGTGACAGCGCTCAGGGCAAAGGGGGTATGCTCGGCACCGCCATCATGGGTGCTCTCTCGGCTCTCATCGTCGGCCCCTGCGTCGCCCCGCCGCTGGGGGGCGCGATCCTCTTTATCTCCCAGAGCGGGGATGCATGGCTGGGAGGCTGGGCGCTCTTTATCATGAGTATCGGTATGGGGATGCCACTGCTGCTGGTCGGACTGGGTGCGGGCAAATTCATGCCCAAGCCCGGCGGCTGGATGACCCGCGTCTCGGAGATCTTCGGTGTACTGATGCTGATGATGGCGCTGTATATGCTCCGCAGCCTGCTCAGTGACGGGATGATGATGCTCCTCAGTGCCCTGCTCCTGATGGGCACGGCTCTGTACATGAACCCCTTTGAGACCACCTCATCCAAAGGTGCCTGGCGTCTGATCAAGCTCTTCGCCCTCTCGCTCCTCCTCTATGGAGCCCTCCTCTTCGTCGGCTGGGTAAGCGGCTCGACTTCCCTCATCCATCCGCTCGATCATCTCGGAGGCGGCAGCACCGCTACGGCAACCGTCACCGAGAAGCCCATCGACCGCGCCGCCCGTCAGGGTTACTCCTACGAGCGCCTTATGCGCGAGGTCAAGGCTGCCAACAAACCGGTCATGGTCGACATCGGCAAAGCCAACTGCGCCGCCTGCACCGAACTCGAAGAGATCACCTTCCCCGATCCCGCTGTCCATGCAGCCCTCAAGCGCTTCAAATTCATCCAGATCGACATCACAAAATACACCGACGATGACGACAAACTCCTAAAAAAATTCCACCTCTTTGGTGCTCCAAACCTCCTATTTTTTGACAGCAAGGGCAACCCGCTTCCGGAAAAATTTCTCACCGGGTTTATCAAGCCGGAGAAATTGGTAGAGCACCTTAAAACCATCCAATGACCCCCGTAGGGGCAGACTCATGTGTCTGCCCGGGTGGCAAATACCACCATATCAGGGGCTGGGACTTCAGTCCCACTGAATAGTTGGAAATCCACCCACGTTATTTGCCCCATTGAAAATTTTAGGTTATAATCAAGTTGAACTTTTAGAAAGGCAAAACCATGCAAATAGCTGTAAATTTCCAGAATGACACCATTGCCCAAAAAGTCATATGGCTGCTCGATCGCTTCAAGGACGACGGTGTAGAAGTCATCCCACTTGATGACAGTGATGAAATAATCGTCCAACATTTCAAAGAAGGGCTTGACGAGCTGAAAGAGATTCATAAAGGAAACATTCAGACACAATCTGCGCGTGAGTTTCTGCATGCGTTATGAGATTGTCACTATTCCACGCTTTGAGAAAGATGCCAAGCGACTCAAAAAACGTTTTCCCCATATCAAACGTGATCTAAGCAACCTCATCAAAACCCTCGAAACCAATCCTCAATCAGGCACACCACTCGGCGATAATCTTTTCAAAATACGGATTCCCAATTCTTCCATCCCTACCGGTAAGAGTGGTGGGTTTCGCGTGATCACCTATTATGTGACGGATGAAAAACTTTACCTCGTCACCATGTATTCCAAGACGGATCAGGACACCATTGTTACCAAGAAATTGATGGAGATTATTCAAAACGAGGTGAAAAATATCTAAAAGCATTTCCGTCATCCTCTGTGGCAAATGTCACCTTATCAGGGATTGGGACTTCAGTCCCACAAAATCACCCCACCCGCAACCAATGCAACACAATCGACGTCGCCACCGCAACATTAAAGCTCTTGATCTCCGGCTCCATCTCGATCTGCACCACATTATCACAGACTGAGAGCGTCTCGGGTGCAACCCCTTCCTCTTCGTTACCGACAACCAGCACCCATTTTTTCGGTACATTTCGGATCGAGGAGAGAGGGAGCGCCTCTGGGATGGCTTCGGCGGCATAGATATGGTATCCACGTTTTTTCAACGCTTCAAGGGTCGGAACAATCTCATCATACAAATGCACCTGCAGGCGGCTCACATGCCCCGTCGAGACCCGCACTGCCCGGCGACCGTAAGGGTGAGGACCGCGTACCGGCACCGCATACGCATCGACTCCAAGCGCAGCAGCCGAACGGGCGATGGCGCCGACGTTTTCCATGTTGCTCAGGCGCTCCGTCAGGACGATCCGATCCCCCAACGCCTCCAGCGGCACACTCTCAGGGCGATAGGCGTGCATCATCACATGATGGTGGACATTGCGCCCGACGATTTGGCCGAGTACCTCTTTGTCCCCCACGTAGCATGACACATCCGAGGCGTACCGATCGATGACGGCTTGATTTTCTATGTAAAATGCCTCCGTAGCCAGCAGACTTTTGGGGCGGATGCCACGCCCCAGTAACATCAACACCACCCGGGGCGAATCGGCAACGAAGCTGTTGTCTGTATCAAATAGATTGCCACGGAGTGTGCGGTAGGGCTGGAGCTGGGGAAGGTCGAGAGTGGTGACGGGGGTGAGGGTCATGGGTTAAATATTTTCATACACGTTTCTGCGGTGACGTACACGTACGATTATGATGATCATTTGACCATCTTCTATCTCATAAATAATACGATATTTTCCTATACGGATACGATACAGATGATCGCTACCGACCAATTTTTTGTATCCGTGAGGAAATGGATTACTCGCAAGTTTTTCAATAGATTTCAGAAGAGTCGGAATAAGTGATTTCTCGATTTTGCGCAGTTCCTTTTTGGCAGAGGCTTTCCACGCGATTTTATACGATTCCGTCACGCTTCAACTCATTTAAAAAAACATCATGCGAGGTAACATTTTCTTCTTTGCGTGATAATGCTACTGCCAAATCCTCGACATCTTCAAGGATTTGCTCAAACTCATCCATAGGCAAAATAACCGAGAGCTTCTCTCCGTGCTCATCGGTGACGTATTGAGGGTGTATCTCTTTGGGCATGGTCATGATCGGCTCCTTTTTGGATAGATTATAACATATCTCCCCTATTTATGCTAAAATACTCCCAATATTCATTCTTTATGAGGATTTTCCATGTACGGATACTACCGCGTCGCTGCAGCCGTCAATATCACCACCATCGCCAACCCCGAAGCTAACACTACCGAAATCATCACCCTGCTCCAGGAGGCACACCGCAAACACGTCGGGGTCATGGTCTTCCCGGAACTCACCCTCACCGGCTACACTGCCAGCGATCTGCTGATGAATCAAACCCTTATCGCTGCTCAGAATCAGGCGCTCTCCCGCATCCTCGAAGCCTCCAAAAATATCCGAACCATCGCCATCGTCGGCATCGCTGTTCTCGAAGCCGACCGTCTCTACAATGCTGCTGCCGTGATCCAAAACGGCATCATCCTCGGTCTGGTACCCAAATCCTATCTGCCCAACAAAAAAGAGTTTTACGAAAAACGCCAGTTTACCAGCGGGCGGGACATCGTCCGAACCACAACGACACTTCTAGGGATCGAAGTACCGTGGGGGGTCGATCTGCTCTTCTCGGATGGGGCTGATATGACCTTTGGGGTGGAGATCTGCGAGGATCTCTGGGCGGTGACACCACCGAGCAACCACATGGCAAGTAACGGAGCCAATCTGATCTTTAACCTCTCGGCCAGCAACGAACTCATCGGCAAGGCCGCCTATCGCGAAGAGCTGGTGCGTACCCAGAGTGCCCGACTGATCGGAGCGTATGTCTATGCCAGCAGCGGTGTGGGCGAATCGAGTACCGATACGGTCTATGGCGGGCACGCCCTTATCGCCGAATATGGCGCAACGGTAGCCCAAAACGAACGCTTCCGGCAAGACAGCCACCTCATCACCGCCGATGTTGACTTGGAGAAACTGCGCTGGCTGCGCCTCAACGAAGGCTCTTACGGCGACGGCCGGCGCAAGAAAAATCGCACCATCACGATCGATTCACTGCCGGCAATCAAGCAAATCGAACGCACCATTGATCCCCACCCCTTCGTTCCCTCCGCCCACGCCGATCAAGCCGCACGCGCTGCCGAGATTGTCCAGATCCAGGCACACGGCCTCATCACACGGATGACACACGCCCACATCGCCAAAGCCGTTATCGGCATCAGTGGCGGGCTGGACTCGACGCTGGCGCTGCTGAGTACACACCGTGCCTTTGAGATCATGGAGCGTGATCCCGCTGACATTATCGCGGTGACGATGCCCGGATTTGGCACGACGGATCGCACCCGATCCAACGCAGTAGCTCTGTGTGAAGCGCTGGGGGTTACGCTGCGCACCATCGACATCACCGAGATGGCGTTGCAGGAGTTTGAGGCGATTGATCACGATCCCGACGAGCACTCCGTGGTGTACGAAAACGTCCAGGCACGCCTCCGCACCGCTATTCTCATGAACATCGCCAACAAAGAAGGCGGCCTGGTGATCGGCACCGGAGACCTCAGCGAAATCGCCCTGGGCTGGAGCACCTACAGCGGCGACCACATGAGCATGTACGCCCTCAACGCCGGCATCCCCAAGACCCTCATCCGCTACGTCATCGAATCCTTCCGGGATGATAAGCGCATTGCCACCATCCTCGAAGATATCTTGGACACCCCCATAACTCCTGAGCTCCTTCCCCACGAAAATGGAGCCATTACCCAGGAGACCGAAGCAATCGTCGGTCCCTACGAGCTGCACGACTTTTTCCTCTACCACTTCATCAAATACGGCGCCAAACCCACAAAAATCCGCCACCTTGCCCTCATGGCCTTTGGCGAGAAGTATAGCCATGAAACGATCACCAAGTGGCTCACCCTCTTCCTCCGCCGCTTCTTCACCCAGCAGTTCAAACGCTCCGCGATCCCTGATGGGCCGAAGGTAGGAACGATCTCACTGAGTCCGCGTGCGGACTGGCGGATGGCGAGTGATGCGGATGTGGAGAGTTGGGTTGGGGAGTTGACTCAATAATATGAACCTTTCGATCAAACCTGTCAGCACTTCTACCGTGCCTCTTCTCTACCGCCTCATTAAACAAATGGCTTTCGAAGAGGGTCAGCGAGATCTTTTCACAGCAAGTTACGAACAATTTTCTCATGCTTTTTTGTGTGATCATCCGTTGGTCTTCGGACATTTGATCTACCACGAAGATGAGCCCATCGGCTTTATTGTCCATCAAGAGAAGTTTGCTACATATCTTGGCCGAAAAGTTTTTTATATTGAAGATTTATATTTGGGTAAATATCAGCACAATTCTGAAGTGTTTCGCTGGCTGCTGGAAAAAATTGAACACTATGTAAGAGATGCAGACTATTGTCGTATAGAAATCCGAAGGCTTGAACACAATTCTCCTCCTGTTGATCCTCTTTTTTCAGCAGAATATCATCCAATAGACAAATGGAAAATTTGGAGAAAGAGTTTAACTTGAGCTGTCTGGCAGTTACTTTCTTACAACCTATCCCTCTCATCCGGCTCCACACTCGGTACCTTGCCCAACGCTTCTAAGAATGATTCTTTCGAAGCCCTTTTGGCTCTCTGCTCTATGATGTCCAGAGCTTGCAAAGCAGATACTTTTTCACTCAAAGCATTGACGATAAACTGATTGAGTGAGATTTTCTCATTCGCACAGACATCATTTACCGCATTTTTCAAATAGTCGGGCATACGTAAACTCATTGTTTTCATGCTGTTTCTCCTATGTATTGTAAAAATTCTTTGGGGGTCATCACCTCAAGACCATACTCGAAAGCAGGCTTAAAATCTTTGCCGTTGAGTGTAACAATGATCGAATGTGATTTCACGGCAAGCTCCAACAAAAAGTCATCATCGACATCTTTCAGTCTGGGTCTCCACAGATAAAAGATACTGTTTTTCTTTCCGATTAGACAAATATAATCTAAAATAGCATCAACATATACTGCACTCATTTTAGACTTTAGTTTTAATATCTCTTCATATTCATAAAGAAGCGTTGTAGAGATATGCACCACAAATTTCTCACTGTCTATGATGGAGAGCAGTTTATAGCTTGCTCCTTTGTTCGACAGTAAGGCTGAGAGCAATACATTTGTGTCGATCACTATATTTATCATCTTGGTATTATATATGGTATCATCTTAAAATATTATTAAGGTATTATTTCAACGTCTCTCCGACCAATAAATAATACAAAAAAACTCTTGAAGACGAAAATAGAGTGAGCGTTTTGGGGGTGGGACTTCAGTCCCACAAAAGAGTAGTTGGGCTAAAGTCCAAGCCCCGAATGGATCGTTTTAATTCTTTTTAGTAAAACCTGTCCATTTCGGATCGATATAATTTGCCCGATCCTCTTTTGAATTACCGCTATGGGCATCTGATGAATGAGCAAACACCAAGTTCCCGTTATCCAAAAATCTATACATTGAATAGGCGGTAGACACCTTGGTTGACGTGGTGTCTCCATGGACAGATTTTGTTTGCGTCAAATCAAATTCCGTAGTATCTTTTCCATTAGAATCTTTGGCTGCACCACCAATTTTATAGGTACCAAACCATTGCTTCAAATCCGGATCCTGCGTACAATGGGTGTCACTATACTGAGTGAAGTTTTCTTTAAAGCTTTTATCTTGGTTGAAAGTAACTTCTATCGTTCTATAGCGTTCATCTTCATGACCACTTCTTTGAAAACACTTGTGCTCCCACGTCCCCACAATAGAATTTCCACCTCCGGCACCACCACATCCTGTCAAACCAGCCAAAGCCACAGCAACCACACTACCTAAGAGCACACGTCTCATCTTTTCTCCTTAATTTGAATTACAAAAGTAATTCTACCCCCCCCGTTTA
>WFSU01000103.1 GCA_015485845.1 Nitratifractor sp.
GGATTGGAGTATTCGACTCCGGGCTTGGAGGACTGACGGTCGTCAAAGCACTGCTTGCCTCTCTCCCTGATACGGAGATCCTCTACATTGCCGATACGCTTCATGCCCCTTATGGTGAAAAGTCTCACGATGAGATTCGCCGATTTTCCCTCGAAATCACCCAATATTTTATCGAACATCATCGCATCGATGCACTGGTTGTTGCCTGCAACACGGCGACGTCTGCAGCCATTGCGATGCTACGGGAGCGTTTTCCCGATCTGCCTATTGTCGGCACCGAACCGGGGATCAAGCCGGCACTCCATCTGACACAAAGTCACAAAGTCGGCATCCTCGCCACTCCGGCAACGCTGGCCGGAGACAAATATCAGGAGCTGGCCGACCGTCTCTACAACGGTACCAGAGTAACTCTCTACGAACAGGCCTGTCCCGGGCTGGTCGATCAGATCGAAACGGGCAGAATTAAGGAAGCCGAAACAAATGTCATGCTCGAAGAGTGGCTGGCTCCCATGCGCGAAGCCGGGGTCGATACGATCGTGCTCGGATGCACCCACTATCCGCTGGCGGCCGAATCGATCAAACGGACGATGGGTTATCCGGTGACCCTGATTGAGACCGGGGAGGCAATCGCCAAGCGGTTGCGGTCATTGGTGGATTTCCCACCCACGGGTAAGGAAGCGATGTTGAAGGTGTTTGCTACCGGTGCGATCGATGGGGAAGCGGTTGGGAGGATTGTCGGTACGGAAGTGCCGATTGAGCATCTGGCAATGGATTAGACCGCCATTATCTCCGCAGTACCTGCTTCAAATCCTCCACTTCAAGCGTGTTGATTACATCCCCTTTTTCGAGCCAGCCGCGCCGGGCTTGATAGATGCCGTAGCGGATGTACTCGAGGGTGTCGGCTCGGTGGGAGTCGGTGGAGATGGCGAAGCGGATTCCGGCTTCTTTGGCTTTCTGGATGTGGATGTCATCGAGATCCATCCGGGTGGGCTGGGCGTTGATCTCGAGGATGCGCCCCATCGCGGCTACTTCGGCAAAAAACGCTTTGTAGCGAAGTCGATACGGTGCCCGCTGTCCGATTAGACGGCCGGTGGGATGGGCGAGGATATGGACGTAAGGGTTGGACAGTGCCTTGAGAATGCGTCGGGTTTGTTGCGTAGGGGTGAGGTCGAAATGGTCGTGTACCCCGACGAGCACGATGTCGAGCTCTTTGAGGATGCTGTCAGGCAGGGCGAGGGTACCATCCTGCAGGATGTCCACTTCCATCCCGGCCAGAAGAGTCAGGTCGGAGAGAGAAGCATCGACCTTTCGGATCGCTTCGATGTACCCAAGGACGGCATCGCCGTCAAGACCATGGACAATGGTTAGATGGCGGGAGTGGTCGGTAATGGCGAGGTAGGTGTATCCCTGTGCCCGCCCGGCCTCGGCCATTTGTTCGATCGTGGCCTTTCCGTCACTGGCCACGGTGTGTAGATGGAGATCTCCGTGCAGATCGTTTTGTTCGATGAGGACAGGGAGAGTCCCCTCACGGGCGGCATGGATCTCCCCCCGCCGTTCCCGAAGTTCCGGTTCGATGTAGCGGAGCCCGACGGCGCGATAAAATTCCTCCTCGGTGGCACCGGCGATCCGCTTTTTCCCCTGAAATATCCCGTATTCGTTGACTTTGAAGCCTTTGGCTTTCTCAAAGATACGGATGGCGATGTTGTGGGATTTGGAGCCGGTAAAGTAGTGCAGGGTGGCGCCGAAGCTCTCAGGGGCGACGCAGCGCAGATCGACCTGCAGATCGTTGTGGAGGATCACGGTCGAGCGGGTATCGCCATGGAGGATGATTTCCCGGACGTCGGGATAACGGACGAAACATTCCATAACCTGCCCGGGAGCATGGGAGGTGGTGACGATGTCAAGATCCCCGACGGTATCTTTGCGTCGGCGGAAACTGCCGGCGATGACCACGTCGAGGATTCCGGGGCAGCGCTTGAGGTAGTGCTCGAGTGCCTGAGCATGGGGTTCTGCATCGGCATAGAGGAAGCGGTGCCCCTCTTTTTTGGCGAGAACGGTTCCTTTGAGGATCTTGGCTTCGAGCGTTGCGCTGAAACCCGGAAGGGTCTGGATACGGTGGGCTCTGGCAGCGGAGCGGAGCTTGTCGAGGGTGTCAATCCCGAGGGACTCGTAGAGGACTTTTGCCCGTTTGGGGCCGATCCCCTCGATGGAGAGAAGGTCAGTCAAATGGGAGGGGAAGCGGTGTTTGAGAAGCTCAAGTTTCTTCAAATGGCCGGTTTGGAGGATTTCGCGGATCTTGGCGGAAATGTGGGAGCCGATCGTCGGGATCTGTGCGATGTCATCGCCCCGGTTGACCCTGGTCTGTAAGCTTTCGGGAAGGTTGGCAATGGTGCGGGCGGCATTGCGGTAGGCACGGATTTTGAAAGGGTTATCCCCCTCGATAGCCAGCAGATCGGCCAGCTGTTTAAATTGTTTGGCGATATAGGTATTAGTGATAAGCATAAGCGTCTCCTTGGAGACTATTATACTCCAGGAGGCAGGGAAAATGCAAGGGGTATTTCTGGATGTTCTATCTAATCGAAAAGATAATCAGGCGTTTTCATTGGATGAAGTGTTGTACGAATACATGTTGATTTCGTCTCTGAGCATCCACCCGTTGTTTGCCCAGAATGCGTCAGCGGGACTGTTTGATTTGAAAACAAAAATATGCGTCTTGTAGATTCCGATCTGTTTCAGGGAATTTATGCATGCTCTTACCAGAGCTTTTCCGATGCCGTGACGTCGGTGTTCCGGTTTGACAACAAGGTGTTGCAGATAGCCTCGCCGACCGTCATGCCCGCACATCACACAGCCCACGACATGCTCGTTGACCGTAGTCACAAAGCTCAGCCCCGGATTGCGCTCGAGATACCGTCTGGTTGCATCCCTGGAATCCGCTTCTCTGAAAGTGATGCCGGGAGTTTCCCGGAACATTGCGATGATATCATCGTAGTCATCGATGGTCATTTCACGTATGTTCATATCACTTCCCTGACAATTTCTACCCACTACCCTCTCTACACGATCCCCACCGCATCCCGTACAACCTTCATTTTCTCCTGCGCCACTTTACGGGCTTTGTCGGCTCCGGCGTGGAGGATGTCGCGGACTTCGTCGGGGTGGTCGAGGTAGTAGGCGCGGCGTTCGCGGGCTTGGGCAAACTCGTCCCAGATGAGCTCTTTGAGTTCTTTTTTAAAGTGGCCGTAGCCGAACTCTCCGCTGCGGTAGCGCTCGGCCAGCTCGGCCTGCTGTGTCGGATCGAGGAAGAGGCTCTGGAGGGCGTAGACGTTGTTCCCCTCCGGTTCGAGAGGTTCACCGAACGGGGTGGAGTCGGTGACGACTTTGTTGCAGAGCTTCTGGAGCGGTTTTTCGTCCATGAAGATGGGGATGTCGTTGCCGTAACTTTTGGACATTTTGGCGCCGTCGATTCCGGGTACGACGGCGACGTTGTCGTCCACTTTATACTCGGGGATAGTGAAGATCTCTCCGTGGTCGTTGTTGAACTTGATGGCAATGTCGCGGGTCATCTCGACGTGCTGGATCTGGTCTTTGCCGACCGGGACGATCTGCGAATCAAAGAGGAGGATGTCGGCGGCCATGAGGACAGGATAAGAGAACAGCGCGTGGTTGGGGCTGAGCCCTTTGGCGATCTTGTCTTTGTAGCTGTGGGCGCGTTCGAGGAGGCCGACGGGGGTGTAAGCTGAGAGGATCCAGTAGAGCTCGAGCACCTCTTTGACATCGCTCTGCGCCCAGAAGGTGCTCTTCTCGGGATCGACCCCGAGGGAGAGGAAGGTGATCGCTGCGTCCATCGTATTGGCTTTGAGCGCTTCGCCGTCGGTGACGGAAGTGAGGGCATGGTAGTTGGCGATGAACATGAACATGTCGTTGTCATTCTGAAGCTCAAGCATCGGTTTGATGGCGCCGAAGTAGTTGCCGATGTGGAGGGTGCCGGAGGATTGAAGGCCGTTGAGTACGCGCATAGTGTTTGCCTTTGTCGGTCAAATTTTTGTAGGATTATATCAGGAATGGGGTTAGAGTTGTGTGCGGGATTTGATAGCGAAGTGGCATCCCGTTTCAGGAGAATTCGAGAGGCTCTTAAGTAATGAGGCGGTAGAATAAAGCAATTTTTTCCCAAAGGAGATCGGGTGAACAGTGTTTGGAAAATTACAGCGGGACTGATACTGGTGATCGGGATAAATGGATGCAGCGATAAGACAGAGCAAGCGGCTGCTGTGGACGCCTCTGCAGTTAACACCGGTGCGACATCTCAGGAATCCAATCGTGTCGTAGATCGGACGCCTCCGGTCATCACGGTGTTTGGTGACCGGGAATTGCACCTGATGCAGTTCGACACGTATGCCGATACCGGGGTGGAAGCGCGGGATGCGGTGGATGGAGCAGTGGAGATTCGAACCACCGGCAAAATCGACACCGACAAAGCCGGGGTCTATCTCCTTCGTTATACTGCGGTGGATGCGGCCGGCAATACAGCGACGGTCGAGCGGAACATTACCGTAACTCCTTTTGAAATCTCCTGGCGGAACAAAACCTACGGAGCCGTTCGCTCCCCGTACACCGGCAGGGTATGGCTCGATCGGAATCTCGGGGCGGCTCGCGCCTGTCAGGGGATGGATGATCCGGAGTGTTTCGGGGAGTATTACCAGTGGGGTCGGCAGGCGGACGGTCATCAGGATCCGGAGAGCGATGTCCGCAAAACATCGGCAGAAAATGTGACGGAAGTCGGTCATGGGGATTTTATCCTCTCGACCGATCCTCAGCTTTTCGGAGACTGGGCGTACGGTGCCGACACCAACGGCAGTCTGCGTCAGGCTCTCTGGCGCCGGACAGATGGCTCTTCCATCTGCCCGAAAGGCTTTCGGGTGCCGACGCTGGACGAATGGAAGGCTGAACTGCTGGATGAAGGAAGCGCCGGGATCAAAAATCGTGCCGATGCTTTTGGCAGTTTTCTCAAACTCCCCGTTGCGGGTGCCCGGGATAATGAATCAGGCGATCTGAACGACGAAGGGGAGCGTGGTGATCTGTGGTCTTCTTCGGTGATTGATGTGACCAAAGCTTCCGGGATCAGTTTTGATGCGACCGGGGAGGAAACGGGGGACTATGACGACGGCAACCGAGCCAGTGGTTTGCCGGTACGCTGCATCAAAAGATAACACGGAGGTCGGGGTGGTTTCAAGCCGATCTATGCTACCCTTATAGGAATAGATGTTGAGGAGTGTACATGCCTACCGAACAGCTTGCCCGTATCGGAACCGTCGGGATGATTCTCAAGCCCGATGCTCCTGAGATCCGTGGAGATTTTGAGCGAATTGCCCGGTTTTTATCGGAGCGGGGGATTGAGGTATTGTTGGCTGAGCGTTCGGCGGAGATGATCGGGCTGAGGGGTGTTGCTTTTGATCGGATGTGTGAGGCGGCGGATTTTCTGATCTCACTGGGTGGAGATGGGACGCTGCTTTCGCTTGTGCGCCGTAGCTACGGGACGGGCAAGCCGGTGCTGGGGATCAATGCGGGCAATCTGGGCTTCCTGGCCGATATCCGCCTCAAGGATGCCGAAGCGTTTCTTGCGCGGATGTTGGAGGGGGATTATCGGATCGATGATCGGATGATGATCGAAGGGTACGTGCAGCGTGTCGATGGGAGTAAGGAGTCGTTTTTTGCCCTCAATGACGTGGTGATCACCAGCCCTAAACCCTCCAAAATGGTGCAGGTTAATGCCAGCATTGATTCAGTACGTTTCAACAGCTACCGGGGAGATGGGCTTATCATCTCCACTCCGACCGGATCGACGGCGTACAACCTCGCCGCTGGAGGCCCGATCATCTATCCGCTGACCAAAGCGTTTATCCTCACTCCGGTCTCGGCACATTCCCTGACCAACCAACGCCCCCTCGTCGTCCCGGCTGATTTCAGTATCGGGCTTGATACGGAACATTACGAAGCGATGGCAGTCGTCGATGGGCAGGATGAGTATCTGCTGGGCGAGGGGGAGCATGTCTATAT
>WFSU01000104.1 GCA_015485845.1 Nitratifractor sp.
ACCGGAACCACGGCATTGGTAGCCGGTGAGCACGATACCAGTTGGGATGCGGGACTCTACAAGCGACCGGTCGAAGCGGATGTCAGCCTGACCAAAGAGGTCAATGCAACCTCAGCGTACGCCGGTGATAAAGTCACATTTACCGTGACGGTACATAACGACGGTCCAGCCGTTGCCACCGGAGTCATCGCCACCGACAAGGTGCCGAGTGGATACACCAATGTGAGTAATCCCAGCAGCGGTGCGACTGTCAGTGGCAGTACCGTGACCATGAACGTAGGAACCCTGGCCGTGCATGCCCATAAGACCTTTACTTTCGAGGCCACCGTACAAGAGAGCGGTGAGCACGTCAACTGGGCGGAAGTGACGGCGATGAATGAAAAAGATGTCGACAGTAATGTCAGTCAAGACCATACCGTTGATGATAACGGAGACGGTAACCCGGTCGATGACGATGAGGACAGCGCAGAGGTCACCATTGGTGCCAAAGCAAGTCTGGGAGACTTCGTCTGGATGGATACCAACCAGAATGGAATCCAGGATACTTCCGAAAGCGGTGTAGCGGGTGTCAAAGTTCACCTCTACAAAGACGGTGCCGATACCGGCAAGACAGCAACGACGGACAGCAACGGTCATTACGGCTTCGGTAATCTTGTTCCGGGAAGCTATTCCGTACGGTTTGAAAAACCTGCGGCAACTGCCGAATACGAATATGTCTTTACGAAACAGGATCAGGGCAGCGACGACACCAAAGATTCGGATGTTGATCCGGCTACCGGGAAAACCATTCCGGTGACGCTGTCGGCAGGTGACAATGACACCAGTTGGGATGCTGGTTTGCATAAAAAAGCGATCAAAGGTGAGCACGATGGCCAGGTTAAAATCGGCAACCTGGTTTGGATCGAGGATGATAATGATGGAAACCCGGCCACCGGAATCATTACGTATCCACCGGCAGGAACCGTAGTCAAAGCAGTCAAAGATGACGGAACTGTCTTTACCGGTACCACGGATGCCAACGGACACTATGAAATCTGGGTGGATGAGAATGCGACCTACATGGTGACAGTCGAGGGGCTCTCGTATCTGAAACCGACAGCGGGATCAGATGACAGTTCTATCAACGATGCAACCTCCGAAAACAACCATTCACACAATCCCGACGGTACGACCGTCAATGTTACGAATGTGGACAACATGAGCGTCGACTTCGGCTTCCGATCAGCAGACTTTGCCCATATTGGGGACTACTTCTGGGTCGACAAAAACGGCAATGGTATTCAAGATGCCGATGAAAAACCTGTGGTGGGTGCAACCGTAGAATTGCTGGATGAAAACGGCAATCGTGTCAAGGATATTCACGATAATGAAACACAAACCACAGATGACAATGGAAAATATGGTTTTGATGTCGCACCGGGCAGAACGTATCGTGTCCACTTCATCATCCCTCAAGAGTATCTGGATAATGGTTACTTCTTTAGTGAGCCTAATGCCGGAGGAGATGATGCCAAAGACAGTGACGTAGACTCCACTGGAAATACAGCGACGGTTACACCAATGAAAGGGGATATCATCACGACACTTGATGCCGGTATCAAGTGCCCCTGCTCCGACGTCGAGAGTGACAGCTTTGATGCCCTCAGCACGACGGCCGAACTTCTCTTCGGGTTGCTGGCTCTCCTCCTGGGGGCTGCATTCCTCCTACGCGAAGAGGATGAAAAGCTTCTTTCTTGATTTTTCATGGGGTTTTTACGCCCCATGCATAAAAAAACTTCTTTCCATTGACTAATTTATGCTATAATTAAATCAAACTTAAATATTGAAGGGTTTACTATGCGTATATTGATCATAGAAGACGAAGTCACACTCAACAAAACACTCTCTGACGGACTCAAAGAGTTCGGGTATCAGAATGATGTCGCTGAAAATATCAGTGACGGGCGTTACTTTCTGAGCATTCGAAACTATAATTTGGTACTACTTGACTGGATGTTGCCTGATGGAAATGGTATTGACATCATCGCCGACATCAAGGCACAATCTCCCAAGACATCGGTAGTCGTCCTCTCCGCACGTGATGACAAAGAGAGTGAAATCGAAGCACTCCGAGCCGGTGCAGATGATTATATTAAAAAACCATTCGATTTTGAGATCCTGCTTGTTCGGATCGAGGCGAAGCTACGCTTCGGTACCAGTAATATCATCGAAGTGGATGACCTGGTGATCAACCCGGAAGAGGAGAAGATCATCTACAAGGGTGAGGACATTGAACTCAAGGGAAAACCGTTTGAGGTTCTGACCCATCTGGCGATGCACAAAGACCAGATCGTCTCCAAGGAACAACTTCTCGATGCGATCTGGGAAGAGCCGGAACTGGTTACCCCGAATGTTATCGAAGTTGCGATTAACCAAATCCGTCAGAAGATGGATAAGCCATTGAACATCACAACCATTGAAACCGTACGCCGTCGTGGATACCGATTTTGTTACCCAAGCAAAAAAGCCTGAGAACCAACTTCCTCATCAAGCTTACCGCCGCAACGGTGGTACTTGAATTCTTTTTCTCCGCTATTTTCTACAGTTACATCAGTTACAGTGTGGACAATGAGCTTAAAGAGTCTATGATGAAACAGGCGAGGTATCTGTTTGCTACCTACCATGATGTCGCCAAAGCCTTGACGGATAAAAAAGGTATTTTACAAACGACACTGAAGGTGAAAGCACGGATTGCTTCTCTGCCGAACGAAGATTTTAGAGCGGTACATTTCCGGACGTTTCACCAAAAAAAACGCTACTACCTTGAAGCCTATTTCCCCTATGAATTTGCTCTGCAGCGTTACTTGATCCTGACGGCAGATATTACCAAACAAAAACAAGTACAAAATAAAGTGACACGAGGCATTATCGCCATGAATATCTTTGGGATGGTTGGGATACTGATTTATGCCTTCTTTCTCTCCGGGATGCTGATCGCTCCGATACGGGTATTCAGTCGAAAAATAGCCATGATGAACGAAAATAAATTATCCCCGCTGAATTTGAAAGGGGTTCCGGATGAATTTCTCCCTCTGGGGGAATCGGTCAACCACCTTGTCGGCAGGATACAGAATTTTCTGAATTACAAAAAAGAATTGTTTGTCGGGACGGCACATGAGCTCAAAACGCCTCTGGCCGTCATAAAAACCAAAAGCCAGGTGGCTTTGCTGAAGCGGACACGTCGCACCGAAGATCTGGTGGGGGCACTGGAACAAAACATCCGATCGGTAGATGATATGAATAAAATCATCGGTTCGATTCTGGAATTCGGACGGGCAGAGGGGGCACAGTTTGAGGAGCCGGAATCGTTGGACGTGACGGAATTTCTCCGGGAAATGTGTGAAGAATTTTCCCTGCTGGCGGTTCAGGAGAAAAAAGAGTTGCACTGCCGCCTGAACCCTGAGCGACTTACCGTAACACTTCCACGTCTGCTCCTGCGTCAAATCATCCAGAACCTGCTGCAGAATGCGATTAAATTCACCCCGGAAGGGAAACAGATCCGAATGTTCAGTTATCGCAAGCAGGAGAAACTCTATATCAAAGTGCGGGACGAAGGGAACGGAATCGAAGAGAATCTGGATCTGTTCGCCCCTTTTAAACGCTCGTCGGAATCGACGGGTGCCGGTTTGGGATTGTTTCTGGTCAAGAGTGCAGCGGATGCCCTGCGTGCAGAAATCACCATCAAAAATCGTCGAGATGGGAAGGGGACGGTCGCGACGCTTGTTTTACCGATTGGGACATAAGTTTTTAAATAAAGCATAAGCTTCTATAAGCTATAACTCGTACAACAAAATTTACTACCGCACCAACTACATGCAGACTATTTGTTGGTGCGGTATAGGAAACAAGAGGTAAATATGGCGTTACTGATATCCGATGATTGTATTGCGTGCGACGCGTGTCGCGAAGAGTGTCCCAATGAGGCGATTGAAGAGAACGATCCCATCTATTTGATTGATGCGGATCGCTGCACGGAGTGTGTAGGGCATTACGATGAGCCTCAGTGCGTGGCTGTTTGCCCGGTAGATTGCATTACGTCTGATCCCAACAATGTCGAGAGCGTCGAAGAGCTCAAGTTTAAATACGAGCAAATACAGGCTGAGGTCTGATTACCTCCTATGGCCAAGCGTACCGCCGTCATCGACATCGGTTCCAACTCTGCCCGCCTGGTCATCTTCCAAAAAACAAGCCGCTATGGCTTCCACCTGCTTTGCCAGCATAAAAGCCGTGTACGGATCGGAGAAGGGGCTTATCAGCGCGGAGGGAACCTTCAGCCTCTTCCGATGGAACGCGCGTTCCAGACATTAAAATCTTTCAAAACTATTCTCCACGATTATCAAGTGCACAAGACATTGTGCGTAGCGACATCTGCACTGCGGGATGCACCAAACCGCCACACGTTTCTTAACCGGGTTCGTGAGGAGCTTGGCATTAGTATTCGTGTGATTGACGGAGATGAAGAGGCCCGATTTGGTGCGATTGCAGCGAGCAACCTTCTCCCCATACGGGATGCTATCACGATTGACATCGGTGGGGGATCCTCGGACATGACACGGATTGTTAACGGGCAGATCGTTGAGAGTTTCTCTCTCAACCTGGGTACGGTGAGAATCAAGGAACTGTTTACTTCAGACAAAATACACATTGCGTCAGCACAACAATACATCGAAGAAGAGTTGGCACGACTTCCTCGAACTTTTGTAGCAGAGATGGCAGTGGGTATCGGCGGATCGGCACGTGCTTTTGCCAAAGGGGTCATGTCGACGATTCATTATCCTTTTGATAAATTGCATGCGTTTACTTATCGGACAGGTGACATACATCCGTACCTTAGGCAGATCATTCATGCTGGTATACCTGAGTTGGATGATCTGTCGATCAAGATTGAGCGTCATGACACCATCCGGGAAGGGATGCTGATATTTGAAGCGATTTTGAGCCGTATTGGTGCCAAAGAAGTGATCACAAGCGGTGTGGGAGTCCGCGAGGGTGTTTTTTTGCGTGATTTTCTTCGCAAAAACCATGGGCACTTTCCTAAAGAGAAAAATCCCAGTATTCAGAGCATTCAGGATCGTCTGGATATCCTTGATCTGCCCACCGGGAATAAGCATCGTATAGCCAATAAGCTTTTCAAAATGTTCCGTGAAGATTTTCAAGGGAGTCCACACGATCAACAGATGCTGCTGTCGGCTTTGGATCTGTCGGATATCGGAAAAATGCTGACCATCTATAAGGAGCACGAGCACGCTTTTTATGTAGCAAGGCATGAATTGAATTTTGGTTTTACACACCAGGAGATGCTCTTGATAGCATTGATATTGCGTTCAAAGGGGAAGAAGTACCATAAGGCACTCTATCGAGAATATCGTCCATTACTCCTCTCAAAATCCAAACTGAAGTGGCTGGTATTTATCTACACGCTCACCCTGGTTCTTCACGAAAACTCTGCCAAAGCAAAGATACATTTTTCACGGGCAAGCCACACGTTGTTGATTGAGGGGGAGGAAGTCACGTATCTGATGAAAGAGCAGATTGAGGGGATGTATGTCCCGGGGAAAATAGTGATACGGTTCTCGTGAGAGAGAACCGTTGGATTAGAATTCTTTTCCGATGGTGAATTCAAACGAAGAGGTTTTGTCCCCCGGTGCAGCTCCAATGGCTTTGGCGAGGACAAAGTTGACATCTCCCATGGGAGAGCGCCACTCGATTTGGGCTCCAACGGATTTTTTGACGACTTCATTAAGCTTGGTGTTGCCGATCATACCATAATCGGCAAAAGCAGTCAGCCGTACTTTGTTTTTCGCTGAGAGTGGGATGCTGGCTTCGATGCTGTTGACCATACTCATAAGGCCGCCACCACCGGCAGGATGGATGGATGCGCTCCGGTAACCACGGACACCGTTGTAGTACCCACCAAGATGGAGACGTTCTGCTTCGGGGGTAAAACCAAGATCATGAATGTAGTTACCCTGCATTTTATAGCGCAAGATCAAGTCGTATCCGATCTGATCCTGGAGACCGTAATATGCGGCGAACTTCAAGCTGCTTTTGAGGTATTTGGCAAAATTTGCTCCACTTCCAAGACCGGCATATTCGACACGCGCTTTGGTATAAATACCTTTACGCGGTGTGTAGAAATTATCGGTGTTGTTGTAGGTCAATGAGAAGCCGATAGACGACTTGATATAGTTCTTCAGGCCGGTTGGAAACTTAACGGCATCGACATTACTGTAACGGACATCATTATAATTATAATCTACGGACGCACTCAGCTCACTGTTAATCTTGCGCCGAAGCCCGAGGTAGCCCCCCAGCTCTTTTTTATCAAAGCCGTATGTTTTACCACCGTCATCAACGGTATCCGTACGGTAGAGTCCTCCGTAAAGTCCGAACATCGTTCCTGCCACGCGAGGATCATCAAAAGAGAGGGTTCCATTTTTTTTGAGCTTGGAATACGATGCGGAAAGGCTCGCGGAGATACCGGTACCGAACATATTTTTTTCGGAATAGGAACCTTCGACAAAGATCCCTTCCAGACTGTCATAACCGGCTGCACCCATGATGCTGCCGGTTTTGGCTTCTTTGACGTTAACATCGATATCAACTTTGTTTCCACGTGTGTGCACCGGGCGGAGAGAAACTGTCTCAAAATAACCGCTTCGCGAGAGCTCATTCTGGGCATCGATCAGATCGGAGAGGCGATAACGATCTCCCGGTGCCAGCGTAATGTAACTTCGAATGACCGATTCTTTCGTCTTGGTATTGCCGTGGATACGGATATTGTGAATATAGGCTTTGGATCCGGGGCGAACGAAGTAAGCGACGCTGATGGTGCGGTTACGACTGTTTTTGCGGAAGCGGGGCTGCACCTGTGCAAATGCATATCCCTTGTCTCCGATGTTTGTGGTAATGGTACGAATATCTTCTCTCAGGGTAGCAACATTGAAGATGTTTCCCGACTTGAGTTTGAGTTGCTTCCGGACGACTGCGGCATCCATCCCTCTGTGTTTGACAAGGCGCACACTGGAGACTTTATAGGGCAATCCTTCGCGTACACGGTAGGTGACCGTGGCCTCGGAGGTTGCCGGGTCTACCGTGACTTGTGGTCGGCCGATCTGCGCGTCAAGATAGCCGTGCTGATAATAGACATCCCGAATACGCATGGCGTCGCCCTTGAGTTCTTTGGGTCGATACTTCCCATTGATGGAGACCAGGCCGAAAAAAGAGGATTTTTTGTTGACCAAAACCTCTTTGAGTTCATCGATCGGTACGTGTTTGACCCCGATGAATTTGACCGCCTTGATTTCGATCTTTTGTTTCTTTTTTTGGACTGGAGTGGCTTTGGCCAACCCGATAACCGGCGTTGCCAGAAGAGATAAAATCAGAAGTCGTCGTAACATAATGTCGCTCCTCGAGACGTAAACTTTGCCATCAATTATATCATGAATATTTTAAACCCTCATTGGCTGGCCTGATTTTGGTGCTTTTGTGCTATAATTTTCGTGGATATTATGTGAATGAATCGGAAGGATTTTTGATGAAAATTGGAATTATTGGTCTGGGTTTGATGGGGGGATCACTGAGTTTGGCACTCCGGGAAACATACGATAATGTGGAGGTGATTGGCCTGGATCACAATGACCAACACTGTATCGAAGCACTCAAGCTTGGATTGGTTGATAAGATTGTCGAAAGTATCGATGAAATCAAGGCAGTTGATCATCTCTATCTGAGTGTACCGGTGGATGGGATTATTGCGATTCTTCAGGAACTCGCCCCGCTTCCCGAGCAGACAACTGTGATCGATCTGGGAAGCACTAAAGCACGGATTGTGGCATCGGTTCCGGCTGCGATTCGTCCCAATTTTGTCGCAGCACACCCGATGACCGGGACGGAAAAGTTCGGCCCTTCCGCCGCGATTCCCGATCTCTACCGGGGCAAAGCGGTGGTGCTGTGTGATCTTGAAGCAAGCGGTGCGCATCAGCAGGAGGAGGCACGGCGGGTCTTTACCGATCTGGGGATGAAGATTTTCTACATGGATGCCGAGGCACACGACCGACATGCGGCGTTGATCTCCCACATGCCCCACGCCGTCAGCTATGCACTGGCCAATTCGGTCATGGGACAGGAAGACCCCCGGGCAATCATCGCACTGGCCGGAGGAGGATTTCGGGATATGAGCCGGATCGCCAAAAGTTCGCCGACAATGTGGCGGGATATCTTCGAACAAAACCAAACCAATTTGATCACGTCAATTGACCGTTTTCAGGAGGAGTTGGATCGATGTCGCACGTTGGTGGCTGAGGAGAAATGGGAAGATCTGTATGGTTGGATGGAGGCGGCCAATCGCCTGCATGAGATTTTGTAATATTGTCGGAGACGCGACTTCAGTCGCGTCTGGTGGGACTGAAGTCCCAGCCCCTTAGCCTGTCGTTATGTTCTCAATTATGTTCTGCAATTTCCCCTGATTGATTTCCACCTTCTCCCCCCGCTGAGCCCGATACAGATCACGTACCATCGCTTCGATTTCGGGGGAGTCGTTGGTGTGGGGGTAGAGGAGGTCGAGGGCTTCGGAGGGGGTGTATTTCCGATGGCGGGTGATTGAGCGCTTGCGTTTCAGAAGCGGTAAGAGTTTTTGTCCGCCAAAAAGGGTGAGGATACCGAGGATAAAAGCAGCGATGAGACTCCACCAGGGCAGGTTAAATTTGTTTTTTGCCTGTTGCGCATAGTAGGCGGTATCTTCGAGCAGGGAACGGTTGGAATCTTGAACAGCAGGTTGCTGGATCTCGGAATTAACCTTGGGGGTTTCTCCCGGTGCTTTGGGAGAGACAGGTTGCCCTTTCGGATGGAAGATTGAGGCAGGGGTGACGGTCGGTTTGGCTGGTGTGCTTGGCTTTTGAGCGGCAACACCTCCGGAGATGTGTATGGCGTATGGTTTAGTTTTGAGCGTTGTTGTCTTGCCGGTTTTGGGATTAAAAACGTGGAAGCTCAGTGCCGGGATCGTGAAGTCATGATCGGCGATGAAGGTGTATTTTTTCTCCCAGTGACTGACGATCTGATTGTTGCGAACCTGCGTGGTAGATTGGGGATCGTCGCTGTAGACGGTGACATCGGGGAGATCAAATTTGGGTTCGTCCATGTCATCGAGGCTCCCTTGCCCATCGAAGACCAGTGAGTAGTTGACCGGTTTATTGGCGCGGACACTCTGCGAATCAACGGAAGCTTTGACGGTGAATGTCCCGACGAGATCCACTTGGGAAGGAGTGGGTTTGACCGTGATGGTTTTTGGGCTTCCCTGAAGAGCTTGCCAATGGATTTCGTTGTTGAAAAACCCCCAGGGATCCCGGGCACCGCTGAAAGTCTTTATCCCGAGTTTGATCTGAGGAGCGGTGATGGTGAAATTACCCTCTTTCTGGGGGGTGAGGATGTAGTCGAAGACGTGAGCAGTCCCGTTGGGGGTTTGCTCGAGGCGTTCTTTGGGGGAGGATTTGACGAAGAACCCTTCAAATTTCGGGGCGACATACTGTGCCTGTGTGACGGCACTTCTGCGCGGTTCGTAGAAGATGACTTGCAGCAGGAAGGGCTCTCCCACGTAGACGCTGCGACGGTGCGTGAGCATCTTGAGTTCGTATTGTCCCTGGCTGCTTTTTCCCTGTGTCCGGGCACCGATGTGTATGGTGACCGGTTGGGTTTTCTCCGTCTTTCCGTCAACGGTGACGGAAAATGAGGGGATGGTGACATTGGTATCGGGGAAAAAAGTAAAATGGAGAGTCTTTTCACGCAGGGTAGTAAAAGTTCCGTTGACATAACTCGCTTGCACTTTCTGACTGACCTGTGGCTGACCGACAGGAAAACCTCCGATGGTTTTGATCTCAGGGAAAACAATGGCTTTGCCTTTGGCGGTCAGGGTAACATTGACCCCTTCTCCTTTGGTGATGGAAGACTTGTCAACGTGCAATGAGACATTGCCGGAAAACAGGATCCCCGTCCCGAGGAGGATCCAGAGAGATAGAAAATATTTTATCCAGGGCATTGTGACTCCTTTTTACCAGGGATTGATGGTGTTTTTTTTCGATGTGTCGCGCTTTTTGCCGACGAATTGATAGAGCTTCGGTTGCATTTTTTTCCCTTTGAGTTGTTTCATGAGGCGCTTGATCTCCTTGGCGCGAATCTTTTGGGCGCGTTGCTGTTGGGCACGGGAGGCACCCTGAGCCTTTTCGGGTTTCTTCTTCTGCCCCTTTTTATCGGGTTTGGCGGATGCCTTCGATTTTTTATCTCCCTTTTTCGGTTCAGGTTTTTTCTTTTTGCCTTGTTGCCCCGACTTGTTTTTGGAATTTTTCTTCTTGTCGCCGGATTTATCCTGCGGTTTCTTCTTTGGTTGTTTCCCTTGCTTGTCGTTGGGCTTTTTCTGTGAATTCTTCTTATTGTTTTTCTGGTTTTTCTTATTGTGTTGCTTTTTATTTTTCTTCTTATTCTTTTTCTTCTTGTTATTTTTGTTTTTTTTCTTCTGCTTTTTTTGTTGTTTTTTCTTTTGCTCCTGCTTCTTTTTCATCTTCTTAGCCAGTTCGAGATTGAAACGGGTATCGGGATCATCGTGTACTTTGAGTGCGCTTTCATAGGCGGTGATAGCGTGGTCGTATTGTTTCTTTTTGAAGTAAACATTTCCGATGTTATGGAGGCGCTTCTCCTCGTCGACGTTGCCTCCCTTTGCCCGTTTCCAGGTGCGAAGTGCCGCATCAATCCGGCCGGATTTGTAATACGCATCCCCAAGATCGAAATTACGTTCGGGTGACGGGTTATCGAGACGATTCAGGGCATGGATGGTGCGGTTGTAATCTTTGGCTTGGTAGGCATCTTGTGCTGTTTGGATGGTTTTGAAATCGGTGAGACCGGC
Organism: Nitratifractor sp.; assembly: GCA_015485845.1. Taxonomy (GTDB): domain Bacteria; phylum Campylobacterota; class Campylobacteria; order Campylobacterales; family Sulfurovaceae; genus S017-3. The sequence continues at coordinate 10,934 of WFSU01000104.1, forward strand.
ATAGGTTAGAGAGGGTAGATGGTAGAGGGTAGCGAATAGAATAGGTAGCAGAGATTTGATTAGAAACTTTCTTTTTGGTAATGACATTAACCCCAACAACAGTAAAAAGGTCGCAACAGCGAGGAGGTAGATAAACAGTTCGGTGCGCTCTTTGACTTTGATGTTGCCTTGCTTCTGCGTATTGAATTTGGTGTGAATCATGTCAGCGAGGTGTTGCATATCGCTTTTGCCGTTGCTGGCAATGATAGCGTCGCCTCCTGTTTTTTGGGCGATGGTCTGGAGTGCGTCGTTGCGCTGGGTGATGGCGATGGTGCCCTGAGGAGAGGTGACAGGGCGGTTGTTCCGATCGAGGACGGGCGCACCTTTTTCAGTACCGACGAGGACACCGTAGAGGGTGATGTTTGCCTCTTCGAGGATTGATTGAAAGGAAGCGAGGGCTTTGGGATCGCCACCGTCGGTGACGACGATGAGGATTTTCGGTTTTTTCTTTTCGAGGAATGTGGTGGCCAGATCACCGAGCGCTTCAAAGTTGGTTGAAGCGAGGTTGATGTAGCTCTCATCCACGCCGTCGAGGATCTGCTTGAGCGCCGCTTTGTCGGTCGTAAAAGGGGCGAGCATGAAAGCCGCATGGGCAAAAGCTGCCAGGGAGATCTCATCGCCGGGCATGACATCGAGCAGTTGGCTGATTTTGCGCTTGGCAAACACGAGGCGGTTGGGATAAATATCCCGTGAGCGCATCGAACCGGAGATATCCAGAGCCACCATGGCATCGAGTCCTTTGAGGGCGACGGTACGCTCACCGTGCTCGATCACCGGTCGGCCGAGGGCGAGGATCATCAGCAGCACGGCCAGGAGGAGGACGAAGTTGCGGATCCGTACCGGCAGGACGTCACCGTCGACGCGCAGACGTTTAAGAACCGCAGCATCAAAGACCCGAGCCACCCCTTCCCGGTTGGTCAGAACCAGTCCGGCAAAGATCACAAACGGCACGAGCATGATCAGCAGAAGATACGGATGAACCCATGACATTATTCGACTCCTTTGGCAGTGCGCAGATAGATAAATCCCAGCAGGCTCAGGATGGCGGCGAGCAGGGGATAGAGGTAGTAGTATGCGTATTGGACGATCTTCTTGTGCTTGATTTTACTGGTCTCCATGGCATCGATCTGTGCATAGATCTTCTGGAGAGTTGTCCGATCGGAAGCGGCAAAAAACTTCCCTTTTCCGGCGTGTGCCAACGCCTTGAGGTAGGGGGCATTGAAATCGTTGACCGTACCGATCCCAATGGTGTAGAGGCGTACCGCACCGTCCTGTACCATTTTGAGTACGGCATCAGCACCGATACGGCTGGCGGTATCTTCTCCGTCGGTGAGCAGGATGGCGATTTTGGTTTTGGCATCGCTTTTGTTGAGGATATTGTAGGTTTGGACGAGGGCGTCGTTGATGGCGGTTTTCTGACCCGCCAGTCCGAGACGCTGCATGGCAATGATGCTCTTCATGAAGTCGTGCTCGAAGGTCAACGGAGAAGCGACAAACGCGGCATCGGCGAAATTGATGAGACCGAGACGGTCGTTCTTGCGCTGCTTGACAAAGTCGGCGAGTACCTCCTTGACGGCGTCAAATTTGCTTTTGAACGGGTTGTTGGGATCGAAACCATATTGGCGCATCGAACCGCTGGAGTCGATCACGAGCATGATGTCACGTCCCCGTTTCTTCGTATCTTTATACTCTTTGGTGATGACGGGTGAGGCGAGGGCAACAAGCAGGGAGACGATCCCGAACCATTTGAGCACATCCAACAGCCGACTGCGGCTGCCACCCGAATGCAGCAGGGCATGGACGTGAGGGAAATAGATCGCCTGTGTTCGTGCCGGGCACCAGCGGGCACAGATATAAAACAGGAGAATGACTGCCAGGGCATAGGGGTATTGGAGACTAAAGTGACTCATCGCATGCCTTTAGGAAGAGGTCGAACTGCGCCCGGGCTTCCGGGCTGAGGGGGTCGACTTCTCTTTTGTATTTGTACGCTTCCAGCTCAGTGACCATCTGGCGGTACAGCTCCTCGAGTCGATCACTGTCTCCGAGAAGCAAACGTCCCAGACGGGTCGCCTCATAGGCACTCTTTTTGGGGTCATTCCAGTTGATCTGTTTCAACGCGGTGCACCAGGCTCTGCGCTGATTGATGCGACGCAGACCCAGCAGATAGCAGATGAGAAAAAAGGCAGCAACAACCAGAACAATGGCTGCCAGTACGATGAGCCCCCAGTAGAGATAGACACTGATGTCGTGGATTTCTACGGGTGGTTTGATGTCGCGTAATTGTTGGGAAATTATTTGTTTGGCCGGCATCATCGCATCCTTTTGAGCAAATGAACAGCAGGGTCTTCGTCGGTGAAGAGCTTGGCGTAGCGGATGCCGTTCTGGCGGAATTGACGGTAGAGCGCCTGATCGTTGGCTTTGAGGGCAGCACGGTAGTGTGTCAGTGTGCTGCGTCCGATCTCTCCTTCGTAGCTGCCGCTCCCCTCGGTGTCGACGAGACGGAGGTAGCCCAGATCCTGCGGGTCTTCTTCGAAGCGATCCCGGACGATGATGGCAAAGACATCGTGTTTTTTGGACAGCAACCGCAGATCCACTTCACCGACAAAATCGGAGATCAGAAACATGAGGGACTTTTTGCGGAAGCGGTGAAATGTGGTATCCGTCCACCCTCGGAAATCACTGTGCAATCCCAGGGGTTGGAAATCAAGTGTTCGCTCAACCTCTTTGGTGACAGCATACATTTTCTTGGAAGGTTTGCTGTGGTGATAGAGCTTATCGGCATAGATGAGGTGGGAAAAGGGATCAAAATTTTTGACCGCAGAAAATCCCAGCATGGAGACGAGCTGAGCAATGTATTCGCTCTTTTGGCAACAGGTACCGAAATAGGTCGATCCTCCGAGCATGGTCGAGACGGCGACATTGAGTTCGCGCTCTTCCCGGTAGACTTTGACAAACGGTTTGCCAAGCTTTGCGGTGGTTTTCCAGTCAATCTTGCGGATGTCATCGCCGTAGATATACTCCCGCAACTCGGCAAATTCAAACCCCTCACCGTGGAACAGTGAAGCATTATTGCCGAGCATGTCTCCGAAGACCTGTTTTTTGGTTTTTAGGAGGATGCGTTTGGCTTTGATTTTGGCAGAGGGTAGTGAGTGGGTAATGGGCAGATCTGTGCTCATTGCTGTCCCTTTGATTGCAGATATTTTTTATATCCTTTGATCATTTTCAGGATTTTATTGGATTCTTTTGCCCATTGCATACCGGTTTCCTTATTTCGTGTTACGTGCTAAGTGTTACGTGTTACGTTTGTGGGACTGAAGTCCCAGCCCCTTGAGTTTTACTTACCATCAATTTCTCACTTCTCGCTTCTCACTTTCTACCTGCTTCCCTACGGGATCGGAACCGCACGCAACACTTTTTCAATCACATAATCCTGATCGATCCCTTCGGCCTGGGCTTCGTAGCTCATGATGATGCGGTGGCGGAGTACCTCTTTGGCGATGTAGGCGATCTCGATGGGGGAGACGTAGTCCTGCCCTTTGAGGTAGGCGATGGCGCGGCTGGCTTTGTACATGTCGATGCTGGCGCGGGGGCTGGCACCGTATTCGATGTAATCGGCAATTTCGCTGATGCCGTATTTTTCGGGCTCGCGGGTGGCGAAGATGAGCTCGACGATGTAGCGCTCGATCTCTTCGTCCATGTAGACCTGCTTGGCTTCCTGTCGCAGGCGGTCAAGGTCTTCGATGGTGGCGACCTGTTCGATCTGTCCGAAGCTGTTGTTGGCGACACGTCGGGCGATTTCGAGCTCTTCTTCGCGGGTGTTGTACCCCACGACGATCTTCATCATGAAGCGGTCGAGCTGGGCTTCGGGGAGTTCGTAGGCGCCCTCCTGCTCGACAGGGTTCTGGGTTGCCATGACGAGAAACGGCAGGGCGATTTTGAACGTCTCATCCCCGATGGTCACTTGTCGCTCCTGCATCACCTCGAGCAGTGCCGACTGGACTTTGGCCGGGGCGCGGTTGATCTCATCGGCGAGCAGCAGGTTGGTGAAGATCGGGCCGTGCTTGATCTTGAAGCTGTTGTTGCTTGGGTCGTAGATCTCGGTACCGATAATGTCGGAGGGGAGCAGGTCAGGAGTGAACTGCACCCGCTTGAAGTCAAGTCCGAGGGTCTTGGCCAGTGCATTGACCGCCGTGGTCTTGGCCAGTCCGGGGACGCCTTCGAGGAGGATATGCCCTCGGGTCAGCAAACCGGTGAGGAGTCCTTCGACCATCTTCTCCTGTCCGACGAGGACTTTGCCTATCTCATGTTTGATATTCTGGATCGTCTTCACGATGCACGCTCCTGTACTTGATTGATGGTCGAAGTGTATCGGGTGGAGGTTAATTGAAGTTAAATATGTAAGCTCACCACGCAGTCAGGCAAAATATCCGGCTTTGCAATCGTGACATGAAGGGTTTCGATAGTGGGGAAGGCTTTTGTGAGGGTGGCGTGGAGCCCTTCGAGGGCTTCTTCGAGGAGTTTGTATTTTTGCTGGATGATGTGGGTTTTGATTGCCTCGACCATCTTGGCGTATTCGAGGTAGGTGCCGGGCTGATAATCGTACGTGGCGGTCACGTCGATGCGGACGCGCTGGGGGCGGTCGCGCTCGAAGTCGAGCAGGCCGATGATGGCGTCAAATTCGAGCTGTTCGATCTGGATGGTCATGCGACGGCAGCCTCTTCGCCCCGGATGAGGCGGAGGATATTGGGGAGGTGTTTGTAGAGGATGACACCGGCGATGATCCAGAGGGGAGAGCGGGAGCTCAGACCTGGGAGACCATCAGGATAGAGGAAGTACGAAGCGCCCATCATGACAAGGATGGCGACAATGGCGGAGAGGGAAGAGATCTTGAGCCCCTTGGCCACAGCGATCCACGTGATGAGGGCGATGAGTGCCAGCGGCCAGGTGAGTACGGCGATCACACCTACACCGGTGGCGACCCCTTTGCCCCCTTCGAAAGAGAGGAAAGCGGAGAAGCAATGCCCCAGAACTGCGATGACGGCTACTGTCCACTGCACGGCGATATCCGCGCCCATCCAGCGGGCGATGAGTACCATGACGGCACCTTTGAGCATATCGAGGAGCAAGGTTGTGGCACCGAGTTTTTTGGCGAGTTTGGGGTCGTGCTCTTTGAGGACGCGCAGGACATTGGTCGCGCCGATGTTGCCGCTCCCTTCTTCTTTGATGTTGACGCCGCCGAATTGTTTGGCCAGGAGGTAGCCGAACGGGATACCGGCGATGAGGTAGGTGGCGATGTAGAGATAGAGGTTTTGCATGACGGTTTGTGTCCTTAATTTTATTTATACTTGTTGAATCGCCCCAGCAGGCAGCCGGGTTTAATTGAAGCAATTTTACCAAGATAATGTTAATTCGGTATAATGGCATGAAATTATATACAAGCAAGGATAGCCCATGAACATCGACTATCGTGCCGAAATTGAACGGCTCAAAAAGGAACTGGATGTCACCGTTGTCGCCCATTTTTATCAGCGTGACGAAGTATTTGAAATGGCTGATATCACCGGAGACAGCCTTGAACTGGCACGCAAGGTCAAAGCCGATGACAGCGAGTGGACAGTCTTTTGCGGGGTTGGATTCATGGGACAGAGCGTCAAAGTGATCGCCCCCGAAAAACGGGTGCTCATGCCCAAAATCGCCTGCTGCGCCATGGCACGGATGATCGATGCGAGCTATTACGATGACAGTGTAGCCTACATGGAAAAGCATGGCATCGCTCGCGAAGACATCCTGCCGATAACGTACATCAACTCCGATGCCACTGTCAAAGCCAAAGTAGGTGAAATGGGCGGGCTGGTCTGTACCAGCTCCAACGCCTTCAAAATCATTGAAAAGGGGCTTGAGAGTGGCAAAAAAATCCTCTTCGTCCCCGATCGCTGTCTCGGGCAAAACTTCGCTATCCAGATGGGGCTTAAAAGCTGCGTTATCGGCGAAGGGGAGTGTAACCCCAACGAGGCCGACATTATCTGCTACAATGGCTTCTGCTCTGTACACCAGCTTTTTACGCCGAATGACGTCAATTTTTATCGCCGTAAATACCCCGATATCAAAATCGCCGTCCACCCCGAGAGTGATCCGAGCGTGACGGCTCTGGCTGATTTTGTTGGTTCGACTTCCCAGCTGATCCGCTACGTCGCCGAGCTCGATCCCGAACAAAAAGTCGCCGTAGGTACCGAGTACAACCTCGTTAACCGGATGCGGGATAAAAACACGTACGTCCTCTCGGCCACCAAGCCTGAGTGTCCTACGATGAATGAGACCACCCTCAAAGACCTCTACCTGACGCTCAAATCAATCGAAGACGGTAATCCGATCAATGAGATCGAGGTGGATGCGCATACGATCAAGTATGCCAATTTGGCGTTAGAACGCATGTTAGCCATAAATTAGAAGGTAGAAATTAGAAATTTTGGTTTGCTTTTCTGCGAAAAGCTTTTATCCAAAAAGGGGTTGAGGCTTCAGCCCCACAAATAAACGTAACGCGTAACACTTAGCACGTATCACGCAAAAAAGGAACAACCAAATGCTGAAACACGAATTCATCGAAGCGATGCTCCGGGAGGATGTTGGGCGGGGGGATCTCTACGCCCGGATCGAGCCAGCTAAGCCGATACGTGCCTATATCCTTGCCAAAAGTGACGGGGTATTTGCCGGGGCGGAGTATATCGATGAAGCGGCGAACATGTACGATTTGACTCTTACGTGGATGATACAGGATGGAGCTTCGTTTTCTACGGGAGATCGGTTGCTGGAGATCGAGGGGGATTCGCACACGATCATGGCGCTGGAACGTTCCTTGCTGGACATTGCCTTGCATGCCAGTTCCATTGCGACGCTGACGGCGCAGTATGTCAAGGCGATCGAAGGAACGGGTGTAAAACTGCTCGATACCCGCAAGACCCGTCCGCTGCTGCGCAACTTCGAAAAATACGCCGTCCGGTGCGGCGGCGGGCTCAATCACCGGATGGGACTTGACGACTGCCTGATGCTCAAGGATACGCACCTCAAGACCATCGATGATCTCGATGCCTACATGGCCGCAGTGCGACGAAAAATTCCGTTTACAGCCAAAGTCGAGATCGAATGCGAAGATCTCGCGATGGTCAAGCGTGCCATGCAGGCCGGAGCAGAGATTGTCATGTGTGACAATATGTCATTGGAAGAGACTCGTGCCGTGGTGGCATACCGTGATGAGCATTATCCTCATGTGCTGCTCGAAGCCAGTGGCAACGTCACCCTCGAGACGATCGATGCGATCGCTCAGACGGGGGTCGATGCGATCAGCTCAGGGAGCATCATCCACCAGGCCAACTGGATCGATCTCTCGATGCGGGTGGAGGGGTAAGTACGTGGCGATCCCCTATCCTGAGTTGGCGACCGTATTTAACCGTCTGCTCGATGAACACCGTGCCGTGACAATCCTCTCCCATGTCAATCCCGATCCCGATGCGATCGGGACGGCGCTGGGGGTTTACCACTGGCTCAAAGAGCAGGGGAAGCGGGTCGAAATAGCCAACGCCACTGTAGATATTCCCCGCAATCTCGACTTCTTGCCCGGCTTTTCCAAGATCAAAAACAAGATTGATTTTGACGACTCGCTCATCATCGCCTGTGACAGCGGCTCGATCGACCGGCTGGGGTTTGATCTGAGTGGTCGGGTGATCGTCAATCTCGACCACCACCCTACCAATACTCAATACGGCACCCTCAATATCGTTGATCCTGAAGCGGTGGCCAGTTCGGAGGTCGCCTGGCACCTTCTCTCTCCCCTGTGGGAGATTTCACGGGAGAGTGCCACTGCTTTTTATGCGGCACTGATCTCCGATACCCGTAATTTTACGACGGGAAACATGCATCAGGGGGTGTTTGATCTGGCTGGGGAGCTGGTGAGCCGGGGGGTGAATATCCCGGAAGTGACGCGGCAGATGCTCCATCGCCGTTCCCTTGCATCGCTGCGTATTCTCGGTGTGGCGATCGATTCGCTGGAACTGGTACGGGATGCCCGGGTGGCGTTTATGACCATTCGTCGGGATGATCGTCTCCGGTGGGGTGCCCGGGGATCGGATCTCGACGGCATCGTGGATTATGCCCGGTCGCTGGTGACGGTGCAGGTAGCCGTGATGCTTGTCGAACGGAAAAACGACATCAAAGTCTCCCTCCGGAGCAAAGGGGTCGATGTCGTACGGATCGCCAAACACTTTGGTGGAGGAGGGCATCGTGCAGCGGCCGGGTTTGAAGTGCAGGGGATGGAACTGGAGGCGCTGAGGGAGGCGATCCTGAATGTCATGGAAGAGGAGGACGTTTTATCATGAGACGTTACAATCGTTATCGACCGAGACGCCGCCGCAAGGTGTGGCCCTGGTTGTTGTTTATCATATTGTTGCTGGGAGGGGGACTCTGGGGGTTGACCCAGTATCTGCCGCAGTTTGAGCGGATCCCTCCCCGGATTACGGCGCCGGAGGCAACATTCTGGAGTGTCGATGTCCCCATCAAGGTGACCCTCAGCGACAATCGTGGACTGAGCGAGTATCAGGCGATCCTGACCAACGGACAGGCCAACATCATGGTGGCTTCCAATCACTTTATGATCCCCATGAAATCAACGGAGGTCGCGCTGCAGATGCCCAAAAGTGCGGCGAAAAAGATCGCGCACGGTACTTGGAAATTATTAATCCAGGCACGGGATACCAGCCTGATCAATAAACTGTTTGACAACAGTACTGTGGCGACGGTTCGGATCGAAGCCGACACCCGACCCCCTGTGGTAACGCTGCTGGCAAAAAGCCCGACGATGGCACGGGGCGGCAGTGCGCTGGTCGTGTTCAAAGCGGAAGATATCAATTTGAAAGAGGTGTATGTGGTCGCCGGAGGGAGACGTTTCACGCCACAGGTGTATCACAAAAAACCCTACTATACGACTCTGATCGCCTGGCCGTTTCGGAAAAAACGGCTGGGAGCGGTCATCGTAGCCGTGGATCGTGCCGACAATAAAACCGTCAAAAAATTTGGCTTCCCTGTTGTCTACAAACAGTACAAAGTCTCATGGATACATGCCAGTGACCGCTTCATCAACGGGCGTATTACGTACGTGGCCAAACTCGATCCCCGATTTGCCCACATCGCCAATCCCCTCGACCGTTTCCGTGCCGTCAACGAGACGATGCGCCTCGACAATGAAAAGCGGATCCATGCATTGGCATCCGTTATCCACAAAAAGACGATTACTCACTGGAAAATGCACCCTTTCTACCCGCTGAAATCGGCCAAATTGGTAGCGGATTTCGGAGATGAACGCCATTATTATTATAATGATCCCAAAAAAGAGATTTCGCGTTCGTATCACCTCGGCTACGATCTGGCCAGCGTGCGTCACGCTCCCATTATCGCCTCCAACGCCGGCAAAGTGCTCTACGCAGCCAAAAACGGTATCTACGGTAATATGCCGCTGATCGACCATGGCTTCGGGCTGGCAACGCTCTACGGACACTGTTCACAGATTCTCGTGGAGAAAGGGGATGAGGTGACCGCCGGGCAGATGATCGCCCGAACCGGGAAAACCGGTTTGGCGCTGGGAGATCATCTCCACTTTGGTGTCCTTGTGCATGGGATCGAAGTGTGGCCGATGGACTGGATGAAGGGAAACTGGATCCATAAAAACATCGATCAGGTCTTCAAAAAAGCCGATAAAATCATCGCCAGAGATACGAAGAAAAAGTCATGATACTTTTGATCAACCCTATCGCTGTCCCGATGCAGATCGGATGCTATGATAACGACTATCGGGTATGTACCCGGACGTTTGAAGGACGAGCGTCTGACGTGTTGCTCGGGGCACTGGAGGCGTTGATGGCTGAGTTTGCCATCGAGCGGATTATTTATGCCAGTGGCCCGGGGAGTTATATGGCGATCAAGCTCACCTACATCACGTTAGCAACCCTGGAGACGTTGCGCGGGATTCCTTTTGCTGCGTGCAGTGCATTTACCCTCAATGCCAACCGGCCAATCCGTGCCATGGGGCAACTGTACTTCGTCAAAGAAAAAGAGACTATAATAACACAAAAATTTGACGAACACGTCCCGCAGGAATTTGGGTTGCCCAACTATCTAGGCGATCTCGAGATCGAATCCGAGAATACCCCTTTGTACATCCTTCCTGCGGTCTAAAAGGCTGCCTGTGCTCATCAGTGTTCCTGCCACCAGTGCCAATCTGGGACCCGGTTTTGATACGCTGGGTCTGGCGATCGATCTGCGTAATGAGATCCTCATCAAACCGTCGCGATTTTTGAGTCTCTCCACCCATGGAGAGGGGGATGACAATCCCCGAATCAAGAAGAATACTCTCTTTTTACATATTTTCAACAAACACTACCGCCGTCTCAGCGGCAAGCACAACACGTTCCGATTTGAGTTCACGAACCGCATCCCGATTTCACGAGGTTTGGGAAGCTCCTCCGCCGTCATTGTGGCTGCCATTGCCGCAGCCTATGCTGCTGCCGGTGCCAAATACAACAAGCGGGAAATCCTCAATCAGGCTTTGAAGTTCGAACACCACCCGGATAACATTACGCCAGCCGTAATGGGAGGGTTCAACGTCGCCTGCCTCGAAGGGGATCGGGTCTTCAGCAAAAAACGTCGCATGCCCGGCTACCTGCGTGCGGTGTTGGTTGTCCCGAATCGGACGATCTCGACCAACCGTTCCCGTCACGTCCTCCCCAAGGTCTACCCCAAAGAGGAGATGGTCTATTCCCTCTCCCGTGCCGCCTATATGACGGCGCTGTTCATGAGTGAATCGTGGGATCAGCTCCGCATCGCCTCCAAGGATAAGATCCATCAAGATCGACGGATGAAAATGATGCCCGATCTCTTTGATGTGCAAAAGATCGCCCTGGCTAACGGCGCTTTGATGAGCACCCTCTCCGGGAGCGGTTCGACGTTTTTCTCCCTCTGCTATGAGGACGACACTGATAAGATTGCACAAGCTCTCTCCAAGCGCTTTCCCCACTATCGGGTACTGGTGCATTCGCTGGATAATCACGGAGTCACCGTCAAGAGTTAATCTCTTTTGGGTATAATAGCGATGCAAAAAAAGAGTCCCACCCGCATGTGTATCTCCTGTCGCACTCGAGAATCCCAAAACGATTTGATCCGACTACAGTCACGAGACAGGCATGTTATACCTTTTTCCGGGACCGGTCGGAGCTTTTATCTCTGCCAGACGTGTGCGTCCAATGCCAAGCGAATGCGCGGTATCGCCAAGCGGCTGGGAATAGAGAATGATGCATTGCTGACCATACTAAAGGAGTTTACCACCCATGGGGAAAATTAAGATCCAGGAGATCGCAGCTGAAGCTGGGATGTCCAATAACGAGGCGATTGCCAAAGCCAAAAAACTCGGTTTTGATGTCAAAGTCGCCGGCAGTTCGATCACATTTGATCAAGCAGAAATATTGATGGAGTATGCCCTGACAGGCACACTGCCCGCCGGGTTCAAAAAGCCGGGAGACGGTACCAAGATTACTGTCACCAAAAAAGCTAAGCCTGTTGAGAAAAAGCCAAAGCCGGAAGAGAAGCTCCCGGAAGAAGCACCTGAATCGGAGACCAAAGAGGTAGCTAAAGCGGAGGAAGTACCTGAAAGTACTTCAAAAGTGACCGCCTCTGAGTCTGACGTTGAAACACCGAAACCTGTGCAGACGGAAACTGTAGCTTCACCGGAAGCAACTTCCTCCAAAGATGAGTCTCCTAAGGAAGAGACAGCTGATACCGTGAAAACAGCCAAGGAAACTCCCAAAGAAGAAGCCTCCAAAGAAAAAGAAGAGGAGCCCAAGCCGCGTCGTGTCCGACGCCCCATCGGTCGCGGCGGCATCACCATCGTCAAAAAGGCAAAACGTGCTCCGGTTCGCTCATCCAAAAATATTTCACTGGGTAATGCTCCTGCCGCCAGTCCGCACAGCAAAAAGAAGAAATCCAAGCGTCCGGTTGAAGCCAAAACCACCGGTGAGAAGCTGGAAATCATGGGAGAGCGTGGATTGGGCGCAAGCGTCGAGCTCTACGAAGAGGAAGAAGTGGTCTTGCTTGATTTCTCCGACAAGAATATTTACGAAGAGATGAAGCGTCAGGAAGAGCGTCGTCGTGCCGAAGCGAAGAAGCGCGAGCAACAACAGGGGAACATGTCAGCCGGTGCCCGCAAGTTCCAACCCCAGCAACGCCGATCGATTCGTCGTGGCGGCAAGAAGAAACGGTATACCCGTCCAGAAACTCAAGAAAAGGTCAGCGTGGTCAAAATCCCCGAAGACGTTCGCGTCTATGAATTTGCCGAAAAAGTCGGCGTGAGTGTCGGTGAAGTGGTCAAAGTGTTGTTTACACTCGGAACCATGGTCACCAAAAATGATTTCCTCGACAAAGATTCGATCGAGATTCTCGCCGAGGAGTTTGAGGTTCAAGTCGAGACGATCAACCCACTCGATGCACTCGATTACGTCGCGACCTACGATGAGATCGAGGACGAAGCATCCGAGACTCGTCCTCCGGTCATTACGATCATGGGACACGTCGATCATGGTAAAACATCGTTGCTTGACAAAATTCGTGCCACCAAAGTCGCCGACAAAGAGGCCGGAGGGATCACCCAGCACGTGGGAGCCTACCAGGTCGAGAAAAACGGTCAGAAGATCACTTTCGTCGATACCCCGGGTCACTCAGCCTTTACCGAGATGCGTGCCCGTGGTGCGATGGCAACCGATATTGCGATCATTGTGGTTGCAGCCGATGATGGGGTGATGCCTCAGACCAAAGAGTCAATCTCTCATGCCAAAGCGGCCGATGTGCCGATGATTTTCGCAATCAACAAAATGGATAAAGAAGCGGCTAACCCCGACAATGTCAAGTCACAATTGTCCGAGATGGGTATCCTCTCAGTTGATTGGGGCGGTGAGTATGAATTTATCCCTGTCTCAGCCCATACTGGCATGGGGATTGACGATTTGCTCGAGACGATCCTCCTCCAGGCCGAAGTGATGGAGCTCGAGGCCGATCCGACACGTGCTGCCAAAGCAGTCGTTGTTGAGAGTTCGGTCGAGAAGGGCTTCGGCCCGGTCGCCAACATTATCGTCAAAAATGGCACGCTCAACGTCGGGGATAATGTCATCGTTGGCACCACTTACGGGCGGGTTCGTACCATGATCCTTGACGACGGTAGTCGTGCCAAATCGATCGGCCCCAGCACTCCGGCGGCGGTGGTAGGACTCCAGGAAGTCCCGGAAGCCGGTGAAGTGATGATCGGCATGGAGAATGAAAAAGCGGCCAAAGAAATCGCCGACAAGCGCAAAGAGTTGGCACGCACCAAGCTCCTCTCCAAGTCCACTAAAGTCTCGATTGACGAGCTGGGCTCTCTCATCGCCGAGGGACAGATCAAGAAGCTGCCTCTCATCGTCAAAGCGGATGTCCAGGGATCGCTCGAAGCGATCAAAGGCGCCCTGGCTGAGCTCAAAAACGAAGAGGTCAAAGTCGAAGTGATCCATGACGGCGTAGGGGGCATTACCGACAGTGATGTTACTTTGGCGGATGCGAGTGAAAACGCTATCATCGTCGGCTTCAACGTCCGTCCCACCGGTGCGGTCAAGAACAAAGCCAAAGACCTCGGAGTCGAGATCAAAGCGTACTCGATCATCTACGACTTGCTGGATGATGTCAAAGCACTCCTCGGCGGCCTCATGAGCCCGGTTGTCAGTGAAGAGGTGACCGGACAGGCCGAAGTCCGTGAAACCTTTACGGTCGCCAAAGTAGGTACCATCGCAGGATGTATGGTTACCGACGGTACTATTACCCGTGGAGCCGGTGCCCGCCTCATCCGTGATGGTGTGGTCGTCTACACCAGCCGCATCAGCTCACTCAAGCGTTTCAATGATGATGCCAAGGAGGTTCGTAACGGCTTCGAATGTGGTATCATGCTCGAAAACTTCAACGACATCAAAGTGGGCGATGTGTTTGAAACCTTCAAAGAGGTGGAGGAGCAGGCGAGCTTATGAGTCCTGAAGAGATCAAGCTCAAGCGGACCGAATCGGTGCTCAAAGAACTCCTTCCCGAAGCCTTTGGTACTCTCGACGACTCGCGAATCAACGGCTTGAATGTCACCGAAGTGGTCTGCTCCCGTGGTCGCTATGATGCCCGAGTGTATCTCGACCCCGCAGGCTTGAACGAGTCGGAGCAGTCTGAAGCGCTGAAACAGCTGCGCAAAGTCAGCAGTCATCTGAGTACCTATGTCCGGGACACTGAAGCCTGGTACCGCGCTCCGAAGTTCACCTTCGAATTTGATGATCAACTCGAACGGATCGATCGGATGGAGAAGCTCTTTGCTCAAATAGCCACCCAAAAATCAGAGGAGCCTTCGGATGAATCTTGAGAATCAAATCGCCAAAATTGTTCAAGCAAACGGCGCGGAATTTTACGACACTGAGACGGCGACTGAAGCGGAGCAGATCGTCTATCGTGTCTACATCACCCATCCCGATGGGGTGACACTCGATCTGTGTGCCGACATCTCCCGTGAGCTCTCTCCTTTTCTCGATGTTCATCCTCCGATGAGTGGCAAATACTTTCTCGAGGTAAGTTCACCTGGGATCGAGCGTCCCCTCACTAAACCCCGTCATTTCCAGCAGGCCATCGGTGAAAAAGTCCGTCTCAAAGTCCCCGGACAGGATCGTCTTCGCGGTACACTGATCGCAGCCGACGATCACGGGGTTACCGTCGAGACCAAGCATGGAGAAGAGAGTTACACCTACGGAGAGATAGCCAAGGCCAAGACCTATTTTGAATGGTAGTTATTTCTTTTTCTTCTTTTGCTTGACATTTTTATTAGCTGACCGCTTCTCCGGGAGCGAAAAGTTCACATCTCGGCTCTCCTCTCCCACAAAAAATCTCTCTCCGTTTACTTCATAATAGAGCCGTAAAACAGTAATTTCATCTTCCTGAAAATAAGCAAGATGCAATGCATGGTCGCCCCGGGTAAGGGGTCGTGTGATTTGATCAACGCTGATCGTGTGGTTTTCTGGATCGGAGAGGATCGGCTTTCCGTCGAGTTTCAGCGCATATCCGTCGTCCGAGACGAGGAGAAATGTGATGTTAAGATCCCGGTTGAGGTGCATCGTCGTGTTGAAATCGGCAAAGAAATTTTCCCGATAATCCCACGCCCCGAGATCGGCATGAGTCAATTGGTATTTGGTTTTGAAATGGATCGTATTGATGATACGGGATTCCGTTTTAATCGGCTTGCGAGGTTGGTGGAGGGTATCGATCACTTCTTCGTTCTGCTGGAGGGTCATGTGGATGGGAAATTGGGTGATGCGGTGGGTTCGGTGGTACCTATATGCCCCTCCTCCAAGCACGAGAGCATACAGCAGCAGCACCCAACCGAACCGCTTGAAATTCTGCACGAGAACAAAAGGGATCAGGAGGCTCAAAAGGGCTATGACAAAAAAGAAGCCATACAGGTAGCGCTGCTCAATATTGAAAAAGTATAGGACGATCAGTTGAGAGAGGGCGAGACCGATCAGCAACAGCAGGGTGCTACGCGAGGCACGCCGGTCGTAGAAAAGAAACGGGAGGAAGAGCAGTATCGCCGTCATACCGAGGGCAATCTTGCTGAAAAGAGGGATTCCTTCCCGGGCAAATTTTGCATCAAACATGATGGGGAAAAAAGCATCAAAATAGAGCAGGCGGAACTTGCGGAAACGCTCGGCGAAGGTAAACGGTTTTTCCCTGAGACACTCCGCAGCTTTGTCATAAAAGACTTCCTGCCGGTAAAAGGGGACATGGAACGTCACGGAACCCAGTTCGGGCCACGCATCGGTCGCGGCCGCTGTGATCACGTATGTCCCTTCGTCGCTGACCGAACGGACGGTGTGTTTGTGACAGGCGGTGAAATAGTAGTTGAGGCCGCCGTTGGCCGAGAGGCCTTTGAGTTTACCAGCCGAAATGGCGTTGTTGTTGGCGACGACGAGGAGGAGAAAAAGAAAATAGCCTGATGAGAAGATCAGTGCCCCGAGGAGACTCCTTTTCGAAAAACCGTCTCGCAGGAGAATGTATAGGAAAAAGGGGAGCCCCGCCACACCGAATCCGGGACGGATGGCAATGGCAAAAGCGAGCACAATGCCGGTGACAAATAGATGGAGAAAACCGCCCGGCTTGTAATCGAGCAGCATGACAACTGCAAGAAGATAGACAAACAGTGATGGGTTTTCACTGAGGATGAATGCATTGAAATAGATCAACGGGAAAAAGAAAGCATAAATTGTGGCCGTCAGGAGTGCAAAAGCACCGGAGGGAAAGAGGTGTAGGGCGATGCGGTAGACAAACCAAACGGTCAGCGTAGAGAGGAAGATGTTGATACTGAGTACGATTTCGAGCTTGTGGGGGTAGAGGCCGAATAAGTAAAGTATCTTGAAAATCCAGGCAAGTACCATGTGCCCGAACGGGGGCCAGATGCTCCACTGATCCGGGTCAAAATCTCCGCGATAATAGCTGTGAACGGCTGCGTCCCAGTACGCTCCCATATCCGAGACAAGGTAGTTTTCGTAAGCCGTATCATGAAAGACATAGATAAATTTGATGTAGGCTGATAGGATCAGAATAATACCAAGAAGAAAAGAACGGTTTTCATCAAGAAAAGAGAAGACGGCACGTTTTTTTCTCCCTGGAACCTTTTCCATAATTTCTGTTTCCCCTTCCCGTTTATTGACAGTATTATAACATAGGAGTATGGTAAAAATGGCTTTTGGGGTTTGTTTTTCAGTGTCCTTTCAATATAATGGAATATGCAAATGATAAAACAGATAGATCACCAACGTATAATACGCTTTATAGTAGGGGGTGGAAGTGCCACGCTGGTGCATTATGCTGTGATGGGATTTCTGATCACTTCCGGGGTCGATGCTGTCGTGGCGACGTCGGTTGGGGTGGTGGTCGGTGCCGTATATAATTATTTCTTTCAGTATTACCGGGTGTTCCGGTCGGAGCGACACCATTTGCAGGCACTGATGCGGTACGGGGTGACCGTGGGGCTCTATTTTGTGAGCAATGTGGTACTGTTTGCTTTGTTCTACCGCGTGGCAGGGATGGGAATTGTCATCTCTCAGATTTTGGCCACCGCTGTAGTGGCTGTTCAAAATTATTTTTTATATCAGAAATTTGTCTATACCGAAAAGGAGCTTTCCCATGGAGCGTAAACGAGTCAGTATCGTCCTCTCATTGTATAACGAAGAGGCGAATCTCGAAAAGCTTTTTGAAGAGTTGTCAAAGGTGGAGGTGAAACTGGCTGATAAAGTGACAATTGAATATTTATGTGTAAATGACGGGAGTGAGGATGGGACACTGGAGACGCTTGTGAAGTTGGCAGATAGGTATCCCAATATCCGAATTTACAATCTGTTCCGTAACTTTGGTCACGAAATAGCAATGAGTGCCGGGATGGATCAAGCCACGGGGGACTGCATATTGTTTATGGATGGAGACCTGCAGCATCCGCCGGAACTGATCGAGCCGATGGTGCTGAGCTGGCTTGAGGGGCACGAAGTCGTCCTAACACGCAAGATCACCCGGGATCGGGAGAAATCCCGGCTCTACTCTCTAGCCTCCCGGGCACATTTCGCGCTGCTCAACACCCTCTCCGATATAAAAATCCCCAGAGACTTCCCTGATTTTCGTCTCCTCGACCGCAAACAGGTCGAAACCCTGAAAGAATTTGACGAAAAAGATCGGATGTTTCGCGGCCTGCTCAATTTCATCGGATACCACAACGCCAAAGTGATCGATTTTGAAGTCCCACCACGCTATGCCGGTGAGACCAAATACACGTTCCGCCGCTCGGCACAACTGGTGGTCGACAGCCTGTTGCAGTTTTCGACCAAACCGCTGCGTCTGGCGACTTACCTCGGGCTTGTTTCGGTTTCGATAACGACCGTTATCGGGATTATGACTCTGATAGAGTATCTCTTTTTCAACACTGAGCGCAGCGGCTATGCGACAACCCTCCTCGTGATCATTTTCATGGGGTCGATCCAGCTGATCGTCCTCGGGATCATCGGTGAGTACATCGGCAAGATCCACATGGAGGTCAAAAAACGCCCCCTCTATTTCGGAGAATGGGTTGAACCCGATCGTTCACGCGGATGACTTCGGCAATTCGCTCCACATGAGCGAAGTGATCGCCGACTGCTACCGTGACGGAATACTGACATCCACAAGCGTGATGATTACGGCAGATGAGATCGATCGATCCCTCGAACTGCTGCGTACATTACCGGGTATCCAGACATCGCTGCATCTCAATATTGCCGAGGGGAAACCGGTCTCCCCTCCGGTAGAGATCCCTTATCTCGTCAATGGGAAAAGGGAATTTCATCGGGGATTTGCCACCGTGGTTCGGGATTATTATCTCGGAAGCCGACGAAAGCGGGATGCAATTCGACAACAGATCCGGCATGAGTTCCGCAACCAGATTACCTGCTATACCCGGAAGCTTCAGATCGATACGGTGCGCATCGATTCGCATCAGCATTACCACGCGATCCCTTTTGTGGCTGATATTTTGATAGAATTGGCTGCCGAAACGAATATCGGGTATGTCCGCCTGCCCGATGAGCCGTTTTTTGTTTCGTTGCGGTCGTGGGGAGACCTGCGAAACTACTTCGGCGTCAACCTCATCAAACATTTGCTGCTGAATGTCCTCTCCCATGGACTGAGGCGGAAGCTTGACCGGCACGGCATCGCCCACAACGACTGCTTTATCGGCGTCCTGTTTACGGGGAACGTTACCCTCGATTCGATCGGTGCGGCGCTGAAAAAGTGCCCCGGGGATCGGGAGACGGAGATTCTCCTCCACCCCGGTTCCCTTTCACCGGATGAAGCAGCCGGGCGGAGGAGAGACACCTTCACTGCATTTTACACCCATCCTCATCGCAAACGGGAAGAGGCGATTCTGCGTTCCGAAGCCTTCCGGAAGTTACTCTCATCGTTTGTTCAATAGATAAATTGCCGTTACTGCCATGATTGTCCCTACAATCATTCCAACGGTAATGTGT